>JAESSZ010000203.1 GCA_016763875.1 Nannocystaceae bacterium | reverse complement strand
TGAGCAGCCTTCCGGCGATCGGGTTGGTCCTCACGCTGCGGCGGTCACCGACGTTTGGCACGGAGACGGGGGCATGACCCCGCTGATCGTCGAGGCCGCCGTGGTCCTCAACGATCCCGCACCGCTCCGTTCCGAGCTCCGACACGCCAGTATCGGCATGCGAATGTCGTGCGCAGACGGCTCCACCGGGTTCGATGCTCGCTCGATCTCCGCCGAGGACCACGAGCCCGGTGAGCATCGGCGCTACTTTGCCCGCTTCAAGTCCCAGGAGTGGCCGAACGGCTTCGTCTATCCCTGCGACGTTCAGTTCGAGTTCTTGCGCTGGGATGTCTACGACCGCGAAACGACCGTACTGCGTGAAAGCTGCTTGACCGAGGACGGGGTGCTCGATGGGCGCTGCGAGAGAGGTTGATCCCCACCCCAGAACCCGCAGTTGTCGCGATCGAGCCGAGGCTGGCTAGTTTGTCGTCAGCTGCTTCACGCTGTTTCGCACGAAGGCGCCTCTGCTACGGTGCTGGCGCGTGATACTGGTGCCGGCCGCTGGCGCGCACGTCGCAAGAAGATGAGCATGGCAAGACCCAATTCTTCGCTGCCCCTGCTCAAGGAGATCCGTGCATGCCAGGTTTGCGCTCCCCATCTCAAAGACGGCGTGCGGCCGGTAGTCGCGTTCGCGCCGGGCGCCGCGATCGTCATCGTCGGCCAGGCTCCGGGCGCCGCGGTACATGCTTCGGGTGTGCCTTGGGATGATCCCAGCGGGGCGAGCCTGCGTGAGTGGATGCGGGTTGATGATGCGGTCTTTTACGATCCCACTAAGATTGCGATCGTACCGATGGGCTTTTGTTTTCCGGGACACGGACGCTCTGGCGACAAGCCGCCGCGTTCGGAGTGTGCGCCGCTGTGGCACGCGAAGATCTTTGACCAACTCCGCCCTAGACTCACCCTGCTCGTGGGTTCGTATGCGCAGGCCCATTACCTGGGTGCCAAGCGTCGTCCGACCCTCACAGAAACCGTACGACACTGGCGAGAGCACCCCACCGACCGAATCGCGCTGCCGCACCCCTCGCCGCGCAACCGCCCCTGGTTGGCCAAAAATCCCTGGTTTGCGCAGCAGATCCTGCCGCTGCTGCGCCGACGCGTCGCGCGTGCGCTCAAGTAGAGGTGGGCCGGAGGGGTAACTACTACGGGTTGTCGAGGAGCGGCGCGGTTCAACGCAAGTTGTCGCACCCGTCTTGGTTGGGGACACCCGCAGGTGACGGACGAGTCGCTGTCGCTTCTCAACACCGGGGTGCGCTTCAACCATGGCTTGGCCGAGGCTGAAGTCGGGCACCGCAAGACGGTGGACTCGGGCATACTCCGGTCGCAATGTTGTGGACCTGGAGCCTTGGAGTCTCACTGGCCGCGCTTGGGGTGATCTTGACGCCGGGAGACACCGACGTCGCGGAAGACCCCGCACCCGTGCAGCAGGGCGAGTCGGACGATGGTGCATCCGAAGGCGAGCCCGAGGAAGACAGCGGGTCTGACGATAGTGGGTCTGACGATAGTGGGTCTGACGACAGTGGGTCTGACGACGGCGGGTCCGACGACAGCGGGTCTGACGACAGCGGGTCTGACGACGGCGTGGACGACGTCGACTCCGAGGACAGCGAGGGAGACGAGCCCGAGCCGGAACCTGAGCCGGAACCTGAGCCCGAACCCAAACCCAAACCCAAACCCAAGCCCGAACGACGCCCCGCGGCAGCGTCACCGACACAACCCACCGAGGCACACGGCGAGTACCGACGACTCGGCGCACCCACCGTACTCATCGACGCCTCTGCGGCCCGGGTCCCCAAAGTACTCCAGCCGCTCCGGCTCGGCGAAGACGCGCTGGTGCTTGGCGGCTACATTCAGCCCAGTTTTGTCGGCGTTGGCGACACCGACTTCAACGACAACGACCAGGAAGGGTTCGAACTCGGCAACGCGCGACTCACCGCGTACGGTTCCCAAGACATCCACAACGCGCTGTACGTCAACTTCGCCGCCAACCTCGACGTCAACGCCCGCTTTCGTGTTCGGGATCTGTACGGGACGGTGGGTTGGCGCGATGGCCTGGTGCGGTTGGACTTCGGGCAGATGAAGCAACCGCTGTCGCTATCGCTGCTGCAGTCGGAGTCCAGGTTGCAGTTCGGTCGCTCGCCTGAGATCCGGCGGCTCGCGTTTGGCCGTGATCTGGGTGCTCGTGTCTCAAGCGAGGCGACCGTGGGGCGGCGGTTTTGGCTTCGCGGCGTGTTCATGGTGGCCAACGGTGAAGGGGGTCTGCGCGACGTTCGCAACGAGGACGACAGATTTCAGTACACCGGCCGCGTCGAGATAGCCCCCCTTGGCAAGCTTGCGCTGAGCGCCCCGGATCTCGCCCGCTCGAAGGTCAAGTTCGTGCTGGGGGCGAACGCGGGCCACACCAAGTCGTTGGGGCAGGGCATCGGTGCGGGCGATCTCGGCGCCGAAGAGACACGCGTGGGCGGTGATGCGCGCCTGCATTGGCGGGGCGCATCGGTTCGCGCGCAGTACCTGCGGGCATTCCGCGGTGAAAACGGCGCTCAGGCTGCATTCGGACGCTGGGGTTTCAATGCCCAGGTTGGGTATCTGCTGCCGATCCCTCTCGACTTGCCGAAGTTCGAACTTGTGTTCCGGTACACGCAACTCGACCTCAACGACGCTGCCGACGGCACCGAGACCGAGACCTACCTCGTGGGGAACACGGAGGTGCGCTACATCGAGCCGGGCCTGTCGGTGTATCTGTTTGGACACGCGGCCAAGTTGCACTTGAGCTACCGCGTGACGGACCTACTCGAAGGGCCGCGGACCGACGGCGACGACAAGCGCCTGCTCGGCAATACCTTGCTTGCGTCGCTGCAGTTCGGCTGGCTGTAGCGCTGCTGCCCCGAGCCGACTAGAACCGGTACGTCAGCAAGAACCGGACGTCGCGTGCCACCTGGATGCCAACGCGCGGCGCGACCGGCTCCACACGGCGATCGCGGAAGATGAGCGTCCCGTAAAACACGTCGCGCCACAGGTAGACGTGAGCGGCGAAGCGGTACTGCAACTCGCGAAGCTGGCGGCGAAGGTCGGTGAGTTCCACTTCGGGCGGATTTTCGAAGTCGGTCGCCAGATACTGCCCGAAGTCGATGGCCAGCATGACGCGCTTGGGCCACACGAGCACGCCGAGTTGCGCGTTGTAGGCGATCTGCCAGTTCTCGAACTCAAGCTCGCGCTTCGCATACGCCTCCGCGAGCAGGATCATGATCTTGTAGCGGAAGACGAACTGCAGGTTCGCAGCGGGATAGCGCTCCTGCACGCGCTGGTCGTACTTCACACCAAACCCGGTCGCGAACGTGAGCGGCACGGCGGTATAGAGGAAGGGCGAGTCCCAACGCGTGTAGTAACCGACTGCGTTGACCCAGATTTGGCCGCCCGCGGAGTAGGTGTACCGGTCCTCGTTGTCGGGGAAGAACCGGCCGCCAATGTTGCCGTTGAATCGTCCCGAGCCACCGGCCACGAACGTGCGGAACAAGAACCGTCCGCGCTTGTCGATGGGACCACCGGCTTCAATCGCGGCGCCGTTGCCCTGCTCGAACGCGTTGTAAACGTAGAACGCCGGGTCGGTCATCAGGCGCTTGTGCACTGACCGGATAAGCTCAAGCGACAGGCCACCGCCGCCGGAGTTGACGTTGAGGTAGTGGCCTTTCTTGCCCATGGGCACCTGAAAGAGCGCAAACGTGAGCCGTGGAGACCGCTCCACACGCATCGACATCAGGAAGAAGGAGTTCTGAATGTAGGGCAGTTGGCCCAAGACTCGAAGCTGTAGGGTGTCGAACTGCGTGTCGAAGCGCTCGAGATCTTCGCCCGGCAGCACGTTGCCCATGTCGTCGACAGCGAGCTGCGAGTCTTCTTTGATCACGAAGGTCTGGGCGATTCGTGCGACGGCGGAAAAGCGGAAGTCTCCCGAGCCCTGACAGACGGTCACCTGGGTGTCGAGGCGGCAGCCGAGGTCCGCGCAGTCGATCTGCCCGTCGTTGTCGTTGTCGATCCCGTCTGAGCAAAAGACGTTGTTGCGTTCGCCGTCTGCGTCGTTGCCCTGGCCGATGAGGTCGGCTTCGGTCTGGCCGGGTGCAAGCTCGCGCACATCAGCGCTGCTCTTGCCGTTGCCGCCCGCGACACTGCTGGTCCCACCGACGCCAGCGGGGGCCGCCTTGATGTCCCAGGACCCTTTGCAGACGTCCATGCCGTTGCAGTCGATGTCCTCGCAGTCGACGTAGCCGTCGGAGTCGTTGTCGACCCAGTCACTGCAGCGCGCATCGTTGTTCTCGGGCTGCCCGTCGGACTGGCACGCTGGGTCCTTCTTGCAGTCCGCGTCGCCGCAGTCGAACACCAGGTCGCCGTCGTTATCGACCCCATCGTTGCAAACGAGCTCTTTGCTCGCGGGAGGTGCGAGTAAGGCGTTGGGGGTCCCGGGCTGGACCATCCGCGCCAGCGTGCCCGCTCCAGGAAGAGGACTCGCCGTTGCGTCGGAGGAGGACAGCAGCAGCAGCAGCATGGCCGCGCAAGCGGGCACCACGAAACGAGTGAAGCAGTTCATCAGGAGTCTCGAAAGTTTCGTTAGTCGCAGAGCAGGCCGTCGCACACGGTCACCACGGGGTTGTAGCTGCAGTCCCAGTCGTCGCAGTCGATGAATCCATCGCCGTCGTTGTCCTCGCCGTCGCTGCACTTTTCGTTCACCTCTTCCACGGTGACGCCAATGCTCTCTTGGCACACGGCCTGGACCGCAGGGTCGTCGGCCTGGGCGCACGAGAAGTCTTCGCAGTCGATGAAACCGTTGTTGTTGTCATCGATGCCGTTACTGCACTTCTCGGCGGTGTTCTCACCGCGCTCGGCGCAGTAGTCCTTGGTCATCTGTTCGTCCGGCGATGCGGGCATGTCGAACTGGCACGAGAAGTCGTCGCAGTCGGTGAAGCCGTTGTCATCGTCGTCGACGCCATTACTGCATTCCTCGAACGTACCCTCGCCCGGCTGGTCGGCGCAGTACTGGTCGATGGCTTGGTTCATCGCCATCGTGCACGAGAAGTCGTCGCAGTCGGTGAAGCCGTTGTTATCGTCGTCGATGCCGTTACTGCAGGCCTCGAAATTGTCTTCGCTCGGAAGGTTGGCGCACAACTCGGCAACGGCTTGGTTCATCGACATCGCACAGGCGTTGTCCTGACAGTCGGTGAAGCCATTGCCGTCGTTGTCTATCCCGTCGCTACACGTTGGCACCGTGTCCTCAGCCGACGGCATGAATCCACAGGCGGTGTCGGCCTCGCAATCGGGGTCGTCGCAGTCGAGCAGACCGTCCTCGTCGTTGTCGAAGTTGTCGTCGCAGATCTCCAGGCCGCACACGTCGACAAACAGCGCGCGGCAGCCGAAGTCCGCGCAGTCGGTGAACCCGTTCTGGTCGTCGTCGAGGCCGTTGCTGCAGGCCTCGTTGGTGTTCTCGAGAATGCAGCAGGTCTCTGGGATATCGCGACACTGCGGGTCGCCGCAGTCGAACTGACCGTTGATGTCGTTGTCGACGAAGTCGTGGCACAACTCGACGGTGTCTTCCGGGATGTTCTGATCGAAGGCCGGGATGATCTCGCCGCAGTGCGTCGAGTACGCGATGCAGTCCGGATCGTCGCAGTCGATCAACTCGTCCGCGTCGTTGTCGACGAAGTCCGTGCAGTTGACGTCGTCGGCTTCGTAGCCGTACAGCGGGAACGCGGGCGCGGGGCCGCACGCGGCCGCCAATCCGAAGCCCAGCGTGACACCAGCGAGTGTTCGGATTACTTGAGACATACCGCGCGGCCCGTCCCGAATCGTCGTTCGAAGGGTACGTGGGTCATACAGGAGGCCGCAGCGCCCGTTTGCTCGCCGAGCGAGCCATCGGTGGCGTAGGTCATCAGGCGTGCCTTGAGCGCCTCGCGCTGGTCCTTGTCGACTTTTCGGTTGATGTGTCGGTACATCGCAAAGTCGTGCACCACCGAACGCAGATCTGGATCCGAGAGGTGCTGGATGATCGCAGCGACATTGACGTCGTCGCGGAGGGTCTTGGCAACCGCGTCCACCTTGTCGTCGTGCACCGCGTACACCTGTTGGCAGACCTTGCTGCACTCGGTGTAGCGGCTGGTGTGCTTCCACTTGACCGAGTGGCCGTCGTCGCTCGACACCAGTCGGTTATAGGTGCCGTGCCCCTTGACGTCTTCTTCGGCGGAGTGAAGTGACGTCACGATAAAGGCCGGGATCCCGTGCGCCCAAATCCCACGGCGGTTGGCCTGCGCCTCGTGCTGAGCCTTGAGCAGCGAGGGCGCACCAGGCTCATCATCGATGTTCAAGATGTGCGCCATGCCCAGCCGCAGCAGGTCCTCGCGCAGTTGAGGGCACTCCACGAGCATGCGGCCGTAGGTGTCGACTTCGCCGTCGGACGTGCACTCCCATACGCCGAGTCGGGCGTAGTACGTGGCCATCTTGGCGATGACGTACAGCTCCTTTGCGGTCCAGCCGCCCCATTGATGCACGGCACCGAAGGACTCCAACGTGTTGTACCCGGCCAGGCGTGCCTTGGCGCCCTTGTAGGATCCCGCGAGCACGCGAAAACTGTCGCCGTCGTTGAACGTCACCGGGGCGAGTTCACCGTTGAGGATGACCTTGGTGCGCGCTTCGGCTGCTTCGACCGGGCTCGGTGTCCCAGCGGCCGACAACCCGATGGTGCCCACGAGGGCCGCGCGAAGCGCCGTTTTCATTCGTGTCTCGATGTTTGCCATGTGCTCCTCGCCGGGCGGCGCCGCGCGCATGATGGCTAAAGGGCTCGCCCTGCGCAACTCGCGGTGCGACGACGCCGTGTCAAGCCCAGCAGTGCCAGCAAGCTCAGCCACGCGCCATTGGCTCGGGGTCCTGTGCGACATGAGCAGCCACCGTCAGAGCCCTGCGCG
>JAESSZ010000202.1 GCA_016763875.1 Nannocystaceae bacterium | reverse complement strand
GTCCGACGGCACGCCCGCCCCCAAGTACGACGTCGGCGTGATCCCCGACTCACCACCACCGCCCACCAATTGCGAAACCGAGGGTGGCGGCGGCGGCAATGCAGGCCCGAACTTCTCGTTTATCTGGGTGGCCAACAGCAGCCAGGGCACGGTCAGCAAGATCGACACGGTGACGCTGGAGGAAGTAGGGCGCTACAGCACCCATCCGAGCTTCGGTGATCCATCACGAACTTCGGTGAGCCTCAACGGTGACGTCGCGGTCGCCAATCGCAACGGAGGCCTCGTTAAGTTCTATGCAAATCCGGCCCAGTGCGTCGACCGAAACAACGACGGGCAGATCCAAACCTCGACTGGCGCCGACGATGTGCTGGATTGGGACGACGAGGAGTGCCGAGCGTGGTTCACCGACTTCGACTATGGCTCGCAACGACCCGTCGCATGGACGCCCGGAGAGTGGAGCCAGAGCCAGTGTCGGTACATCAACGAGATGGTGTGGACATCGGGGACCAGTGGTGGATTCGGGGGCGGGCTCCCGCCTAAACCGGGTGGCGGCAAGGGAGGCGATGGTGTCGACGTCATTCTCGTCAACGGCGCGACGGGCGAGGTCGAGGAACTCGTCAACATCCCCGAGGTGCAGCCTGACTTCTTCGGCCTGTACGGCGGGGCGGTCGACGGCGAGGGCAACTTCTTCGGGACGCAACTCGGGTTCGGCAGCGTTGTCCGAGTGAAACGGTCCAACTTCGAAGTCGACGTGTGGCCACAGACCAACGGTGGCTACGGCATGACCGTGGACCAAGAGGGACGGCTGTGGACCTGCGACTCTCAAGCGGCACGCTTCGACCCCGAGACCGAGCAATGGGACACAGCGAATGTGGTCGGCGGAGGCGGCGCGGGCTGCATGGTCGACGCGGACGGGATCCTGTGGTCGGGAGGCAGTCAACTGGTCGGCGTAGACACCGATACGATGGAAATCGTCGCCACCCACACCATCGGAAACGGGGACTACCTCAAGGGGATTAGTGTCGACTTCCAGGGTTACGTCTGGGCGGTAACCAGTGCTGATCGCGCCCACCGTGTTGACCCCGATTCCGGCGAGTACGAGACCGTATTTGGCCTCGTAGGCCCCTACACCTACAGCGACATGACCGGTTTTGCGCTCGCCAACGCAGGCGGTTGGACCCCAGCCGGTTGATCACACGGAGGCGATGACATGACTTATTTGAATCGTACCAATGCGCTGGGCCTTGTTGTTGTGGGGGCATCACTGATGACCCCAGGATGTCGCGAAGATCGGGAGCAAGCACAAATGCCGACCACGACCGCCACGGGTGGCGGGACAACCGGAGGCCTCGACGACGATGACGACGGTGACGACGACAGTACTTTGAGCGAACGTCTCGATATCGGGAGCGGGGACAGCGGGAATCTTCCGGTCGGCTGCGGCGGCGATGTGGACTGCGAGCTCATCGACATTCTGTTTGTGATCGACAACTCGGCCACCATGGGCGAGGAACAACTCAACCTCGCGGCCAACTTCCCGTTGCTCATTGAGCGACTCTCCAACCTCGACGGCGACGACGGCACGATCAAGGCCGACGTCAACATCATGGTGACCACGAGCGACTTCGGCCACCCGTTGTGCACCGACTTCAACAAACCGGGATACGTGCCATCGCAAGGCTCGCCCGTGTTCTCGGGATGCAACCAACGCATCAGCTCGTTCACGAGCCCGCATCCGTTCAATCCCACTGAGATCCCCGAGGCATGTACGCAGGGCTGTCCGGCCGACGTTGTTCCCGGCGGCGACCCGTTCCTCCACTTTGGCCCGATGTCCTCCAACGTCCCCATGGGCGACGTCGCGGCTGCGCTGGCTTGTGTGGGCCCGCAGGGGATCGAAGGCTGCGGCTACGAAGCACCGCTGGAAACTATGCTGCAGGCACTACGGCCCGAGGCGTGCTGGAACGACCCCAGTCGCCCCGAGTGCGAAGACGATCCGGCGTGGGGCTGGGTGGGTCGTGGTTTCATTCGGCCAGGATCGACGTTGGCGATCGCCATCATCACCGACGAAGCCGACTGCTCCGTTCAGGCTCCTACCGGGTTTTCGTGGTTCACCGACAGCGACAACGACGAGTACTGGTCGCTGGATCCCGAAGCGAAGGCCAAATTACCGAGTTCCGCGGTCTGTTGGAACGCGGGCGTCGATTGCGTGGACGACGATGACGACGGCGTCTACGAGAGCTGCACTCCGAGAGACAACGAAGTGCTGCACCCGACCTCTCGCTACAAGGACTTCCTGAAGTACATCCAGGAAGAGCTTCACAACGAGGTCGTCATGCTGGGCATTTTGGGGGTGCCGCAGGTGACTGAACGCGAGGAGGTACCACCGTACGCGCCGATCAAGGGCGGCGTTGACGACGTTGTGTACCGCGACTGGAACGACGGTGAGTACGACGGGACCGCCCAAGGCGGCGACATCCTCCCGGCCGAGTGGGCGAAAGGAGTGACCGCCGAGCACAAGCAATGGGAGTTCGGCGTCGGTCCCGGTTGCACGGGCAAGACCACGATCATGGTCGAGAACGACGAGGGCGAAATGGAGGAGAAAGAGATCTTCACCGGCCAGGCGGTTCCTCCCGTGCGGATCCGTGACGTCTGCGAGAGCCTCGACATCGTCGACGATGTCACCGGACAAGTTCGCAAGCGCTGCTGTATTGAGTCGATCTGTGGGGCGGACTTCTCGCCCGCGATCGACTGCCTCACGGGCATCATCCAAGAGTCGATCAGCCCAGTCGGGTGAGCCCCCCCGCGGGGGACCCCGGCTTCGGGTACAGTGCCGCCCGTGTCCGAGAGCTTTGTCGTTGGTATCGACCTGGGCACGACGCATTGCGCGGTTGCGGCGGCGTCACTGAGCCATCCGGCAGTGCACCAGCTCGACGTGCCGCAGCTCATCGCGCCCGGCGAGGTGGGCTTGCACGCGTTGCTGCCGTCGTTCATGTACCTCCCAGCGGCGGGTGAGCTACCCGAGCACGAGCGCATGCTTCCGTGGGGTGCCGACACGCAGATCGTGGGCGAGTTGGCGCGTCGACTCGGCGCCAAGGCACCCAATCGCCTGGTCGCCTCCGCCAAGAGTTGGGTCTGCCACGGCGGCGTGAATCGCCGGGCGCCGATCCTGCCGTGGAGCGCGCCCGACGACGAGCCGCACGTCTCGCCCTTCGAGGCCCAAGTGGCCTACCTCGCTCACCTGCGTCAGGCGTGGCTGCAGCGCTACCCGAACGCACCGCTGGCTGAGCAAGACGTCATCGTGACCGTGCCCGCGTCGTTCGACGAAGGTGCGCGCGAGCTAACGACACAAGCAGCGGCCGAGGCTGGGCTTGGCGAGGTCCGTCTCCTCGAGGAGCCGCAGGCGGCGTTCTATGACTTTCTTGGGGCTCACGTTGATGACCTCGGGGAGCAGCTTGGGGACGCGCGCCTCATCTTGGTGGTCGATGTTGGCGGTGGCACGACCGACCTCACGCTGCTTGAAGTGCAGCCGCCTCAGGACGCGGGCGAGCAACCGAAGATCGAGCGCATCGCGGTCGGGGGTCACCTCATGTTGGGTGGCGACAATATGGACGCCGCACTGGCGGTCTACGCGTTGGAGAAGGCCGGGCTGCAGCGCCCGAGTGACGCAACGATCTGGTCGGCACTGGTCCAATCGGCACGCCAAGCCAAAGAAGACCTGCTGGCCGCCGATGCCCCTAAAGAAGCGATCATCTCGTACGTGGGCCGAGGATCGCGGCTCGTGGGCAATACCAAGAGCATTGTCATCGAGCGCGACGAGGCCAGCCGCGTACTGCTCGATGGCTTTGTCCCCGTCACAGCGGCGGACGAGACGGCGCAGCGGGCTTCTCGGGCGGGCCTGACCACGCTTGGTCTCCCGTACACGACGGACACCGCGATCGGTCGCCATATCAACGCGTTTCTGCGCCGCCACGCGGACGCTGCTGAGCAAGCAGGCGCAACCGTGGTGGACGGGCTGCCGCGACCTGACCTGCTGCTGCTCAACGGCGGCGTGTTCAATGCGCCCGCGATCATCACGCGGCTCACCGATGTCATCGCGCGGTGGTTCGGCGACTCTTCCATCCGTCTGCTTGAACACACCTCGCTGGAAACCGCGGTCGCGCGCGGGGCGGTGCGGTCGGGACTGGCACGGCGCGGCATTGGTGAGGTCATCGGCGGCGGGACGGCACGCGCCTACTACATTGGGGTCGAGGGACCCGATGGATCGCCTCAGGCCATGTGCGTGGCGCCGCGAGCCATGGACGAGGGCGCGTCGGTCTCCGTACCCGACCGCGTGTACGAACTCGTCCTGGATCAACCGGTGAGCTTCCCGTTGTTCGCCTACACGGGCGACCGGGCGGATGCAGCTGGCGATCTCGTTGCGATTGGCGAGGACGACGATCTCGATGCAATGCCTGCGATCGAGACCGTGTTGCGCTCCAAGGGCGAGGCGACTCAACGCGGCGGCACGGTGCCTGTCACGTTGACCGCGACGTTGACGCAAACCGGCGCCCTGGAACTGTACCTGGTGACTGTCGAGTTGCCGCCGCGACGCTGGCGCTTGGACTTTGTGCTGCACGCGACCGCACCGCCAACAGAATCCGGCGAGAAAACGTCACAGCCAGGGACCGACAAACCTGCGCCCGAAGTGACGCGCGCCGCCGAGATATTCGCAGAGGCGTACACGTCCGACGACCCCAAAGCGGTCAAGAGCGTGCGCAAGGACATCGAGAAAGTGCTCGGCCCGCGTGGCCAGTGGTCAGCCGCAACTTGCCGGGCGCTGTGGCAGGTCTGCATGGACCACGAGCGACAACGTGGCCGGTCCGAGCTGCACGAGATCAACTGGCTGCGTTTGGTGAGCTGGTGTCTGCGGCCGGGTTTTGGTGCGGCCGGGGACGAAGCGCGCATGGCCACGATGTGGACGCTGCGCGACGCAGGTCTGGCCAAACGCACCAAGGCGACCTGGGCTGAGTGGTGGATCGCGTGGCGTCGGATCGCGGCGGGTCTGGATGCGGAGCACCAACGCTCGCTC
>JAESSZ010000201.1 GCA_016763875.1 Nannocystaceae bacterium | reverse complement strand
TTGCAGGCGGCGGCGTCGCTGTCGCACGGCGTGGAGCCAGACGCGGACCAAGGCGACAAGCTCGGTAAACTGCGGCGGCGGTTGCGAGACAAGATCGCCGCGGATGCGATGCGCCGAAAACGAGCGCTCATCTGGAAGATATCTGCGGCCGTGCTCGCGGTCACCGTCGTCGTCGGCACTCTTGTCGCGGCGGTCCTAATCAGCGCCGCTCGGGCGCGGGTGGTGACAGAGCGCAATCATCTCGTACGTCTGCTTATCGCGAGCGCAACCGACGGCGTGCAGACCGAGTTGCATCGACTGTTTGACCCCGTGCGCGGGGCGATTCGAACCTCGAGGAGTTGGGCTGTAAGCGGTCGCCTCGACACGGACGACCCGGTCGCGCTCAGCGCACACTTCATTCCGCTCATAGAGGGCTATCCCGTGATCTCCTCCATCATGCGGGCGGACGACCAAGGCCACGAGTACCTCTTGGTACGCGCCGAGGACGGCTGGCTGGTACGCACCACGACGCCGAGCGAGCCGAGTCAGTTGTTGAGTCTCACCCGCGGCGGCACCGTGACCAAGCGTTGGCAAGAGACGCTCGCGTACGACCCGCTGACGCGGCCGTGGTACCTGGGGGCGGTCGCGCTCCGTGAAAGCCTGACCGAAGACGCCGCAGCGTCGGCGGTTCACTGGACGGAGCCCTACACCTTCTTCACGCGCCAGGAACCCGGGATTACAGCAGCGGCGCCCGTAACAAGTGCAGGGGGGCGCCACTTCGTGATCGGCGTGGATGTGCCGCTCTCGGATCTGACGACGCACACCATGCAGATGTCGGACAGTGAGTTGGGTAAGGTCTTTGTGCTCGCGCAAGACGATCGGCTCGTTGCGTTGCCGCGCTCACGGCAGTTCGACAGCGAAGAGGCTCGTCGGGCCGCCGCGCTTGTGCACGTGGATGAACTCAAGGATCCCGTTCCCAGCGCGGCCGTCGACGCGTGGCGCGCGGCCGGGCGAGAGGACGATCGCCACCTTCGCCTCGAATCTGATGGGCAGCCCTGGTGGGCGGGATTCCGTCGCTTTGAACTCGGCCGCGACCGCGTGTTGTGGATCGCAGTCGTATTGCCCGAATCAGACTTTGTTGTCCCGGACGCGGGATGAAGGCGTGGGCGCGGAGGGGCGGAGGCATTCACCGCGTGTAGTGCCGCGTGTACACCCCCCATTGCTCATCCCACGCGTCGATGCGTTGCGGCGTATCGGCGGCCCAGTCGGTGAGCTCCATGGGGAGCGCAGTCTCGAACTGAAACCACAGCGCCTGATCGCTTGTACGACGGGGCGCGTCGGCGCTCGCGTCGGACAGTGCGAGATACTTGTCGACCGAACTTGCCGCTGAGCCGTGTGGGGTCATCGGTGGGGTCAAGAACGAGATGCCCGGTACAAAACCCACACCGCTGTGTCGATCTCGGATGATCCCGTTGAACTCCATCGTTGCGTTACGATGGAAAAAGGGAGGCCGGAATGTGCCTTCTGTGGGGTCCCAGCGGGGCGGAAACACCACGAGGTCCAACGCATTGCTCCCCGGTTCGTCCAACGGCGCCGTGAGTACGCTGTAGATGCTGGGATCGGCGTGGTCGATCCGTACGCCGGACATGGGAGCAAAGTTGGCCATGTCGTAGGCGAGAGGCGTGTAGTTGCCGTGCCACGCAGCGACGTCGAATGGCGAGTGGTCTTGCGTGTGCTCCCACAGTGCGCCGCCGATCTTGGTGCAGATCCGGAAGCCTGGGGCGAGGCGGTCTTCGTGGTGCGGGACCGGAGCACGAAAGTGCCGCGCGTCCACCAGGCCATTGGCGCCCACGGGACCGCGCTCCGGAAGGGTGAAGTGGCGCCCGAACACCTCGCCGATGTAGCCGCGAGCGTGGGAGTCGTGCAGTAGCACCGAGAATCGAAAACCCCGCGGCACGATGGCGAGTTCACCTGGGCGCACCACGAGCGAGCCTAGCTCTGTCAGCAGAGTTATCGCGCCTGACTCCGGGAGCAGCAGCAAGTCGCCGTCGGCGTTGGAGAACGCGCGCTGTTCCATGCTGCGGTTGGCTGCGTACAGATGGATGGCGTAGCCGCGGCGCAAGGAAGGATCGCCAGCGCCTCCGACCGTGTGCAGCCCGTCCACGAAGTCCGTTGGCGTGGTGGGGGTCGGTAGCGGCGCAAATGCTGCGAGGTTCGGGTCGGGCGCGCGGCGGACAAAACTCGCCGACAAGGTCGCGTGTGGCAGCGGTTCGAAACGACGTTGTCCCGCGGCAGGGCGCACGCGATAGAGCCAGCTGCGAAAGTTGTCGTGACGGGGCGCGACAAATCCGGTGCCGTTGATCTGTTCGGCCGTCAGGCCGTAGGGCGCGTGACGAGGACTGTTCTGCTGCCTTGGCAGGGCGCCGGGCAGCGTCTCGACGTCGAATGTATTGCCAAAACCGCTTTGTGGGGCCGGTTGCTCGCAAAGCAATGCTCTGGCGGCGAGCCGCTGCCGGCCCGTGATCTCGTGGCAGTCGCCGGTTGTGTTCAGCTCCTCGACTTGGGCGCCGAGGCCACGAAAATGGTCCGCGCTGCGTACGACGTCCGCCGAGGTTGCCCACGGATCCTCGCTCGCGAGACCGAGGAGCATTGGTACCCCGCGCAGGTGCGTCGAGGTGTCCACCCATTCGGCGGGTCCGACGCGGGAGCCCGAGAGGGCGATGACGCCACCGATCGGCGCGTCGAGTCGGGCGGCCGCCTCCAGAGCGAGGCAGGCCCCCTGCGAGAACCCAAACAAGATGATGCGATCGTTGCTGGCGTCCTCCCTCACGCGACGGATGGCCGCAGCAGTGACTTCCAGCGCGGACCGCAGCTCCGGCGTCGAGGCAGCCTCGCGATAGGAGCTGTCGTACCATCGCGCTGCGGCGGCCTGTGGTGCCACGATTGCCACATCGGGGGCGTCTCCGGTGATCTCGCGAACGCGCTGTACGATCGCATCTGCCGTTGAACCGCGGCCATGGAGGGCCACGACCACGCGACGTGCTTCGCCGACGGGAGGGCCACTGAGGGTCGCCGCGGGAGCGCCATCGATCCACGATGCTTGGCGGGTTGAGGCGGCGAGCCGTCGGCCCAAGAAAGCATCGTGGACCCAAGCCATCGTGTGCGCCTCGATGTCACGAGATTCGAGCGCGGCCTCAACGTCGTCCCAGACCAGTTCAAGCTGGCGCAGCCCAGTCGGCGCAGCGACGGTGCGGAGTGCGTCGTGGAGCGTGGCGACCAGGTCGACAACGCCCGCAGCCTTGGCGATTGAATCGAAGCGCTCGGGTTTCTCTCGGCGAAGATCCGCAAGGAACGCGGGCAGTAAGATGCTGTGCAGCGCGGCATGCGGAACGCCGAAGCGCCCACCCAGCACGTGCGCCACCGTGTGATGCGTCCCGAGGCCGCCCGCGTCGAGAACTCGGCCCGCCGCGGCCGCGCCCTGCAGAGCAACGGTCCGCGCGCCCGCGTGACTGGGGTTGGTCAGCAACGTGGTCAGTGCCGCGACCAACTGACCGATGGCGGCCATCGCAGGTTCCCAGTTGTCTGACGTCGCGCTTGCACGGGACAAATACGACACAGGGTGGGCCAGCGCGTTGAGCAGACTCTGCACGGTCATCGCCCGCGGCATCGAGCGTGACAGTTCGGGGTCGTGGATAACGAGTTGCGGCCGAACGCGATCGTCGTGGCCGGTGGTCTTGTCCTGGGCTTCGGTGATGCCCCAGATCCGCGTCATCTCAGAGCCTGCGTACGTCGTGGGAACGGCGAGCAGTGGGATGTCGTTGGACAACCGCAACGCTTTACCGAGACCGATCGCAGCGCCGCCGCCAAGGGCGACGATGGCCTCGGCTTTGCTGGTGTCCAGGGCGAGCTGAGCCTCGGTCACAACGCTCCGAGGAACGTGAACCTTGGCCCCGTCGAACACGGTGACCGCACGTTGCCCGAGCGCGGCGACGGCCTGGTCGACAAACCGACGCCCCGGGCCCGTGATCAGGAGCACTGCTCCCGCGCCCAGCGACTGGAGGTGCTCTCCGAGTCGCTGAAGTTCGCCGCCGCCAGAAACGACCCGGGGAAGGTCCACAGTCACGTGGCACACACTATCAATTGAATGCCGCGAGGGCTTCGTCGTGGAGCGCACCGTTGCTCGTCACGAGGCTGCCCCCGTAGATGTCTCGTTTCCCGGCGACCGTCGTGGCTTTGCCCCCGGCTTCCTCGATGATGATCTGCAGGGGCGCGATATCCCACGGCATCACGATAGGATCGAGACCCAACTCGCCGCAGCCTTCAGCGACGAGCATGTGCTGGTAGAAGTCGCCGATTCCGCGTTGCCGCCACGAGCGCGCCAGCAGGGCGGGGAGTTTGGCCGTGTTGGGGACGGCTTCCGCGCCAGCGAGACTGCCGTGGAAGATCTGCGCGTCGCTCAGAGTTGAGATGCCAGAGACTCGCAGTCGGCGGTCGCCGGACCACGCCCCCTCGCCGCGCGCGGCATGCCAGCGTCGATGCAGCGCTGGGGCACTGACCAGACCTGCGACGATCTTACCGTCAGTCTCGACCGCCAACAGCGTGGCAAAGATCGGGATCCCGCGAGCGAAGTTCGCGGTCGCATCAATGGGGTCGACGATGATGCGTGTCGTACCCTCGCCTTTGACTTCGCCTTGTTCCTCCCCGAACACGCCGATGCCGGGGTTGTTGGCCGCGACGAACTCTCGCACTGCGGTCTCGACTTCGATGTCCGCTTTGGTGACGAGGCTGCGGTCGGGCTTCGCCTCGACGTGCAGGTTCTCGGACAAGAAATAGCGCAGCGAGATCGCGTCGGCACGATCGGCGATGTCACTCAGCACAGGAAGCCAGTCAGCGGGGCCCATCAGGCGAACCTTAACGTGCACGGCACACCGCGGCCATTGACTTGTAGGATGTTGATATCAAAACGCTTTATCCAAGACTTAGAAACCACGAAGAAAATGCTCGGGCGATGTCGAAATCCTCCAAGCCCGGGCGTCGGTGAGGCAGACACCAACCGGCTGCGCAACGCAGGCCGATAAAGAGACCAAGATCATGGCGCACAATTATGGAAGTTTCGTTTGGTTCGAACTCGTTGTCCCCGACATCGACAAGGCGATCCGCTTCTATCCCGAGACCTTCGGGTTTGGGACCACCGAGATGGATATGGGCGACTTCACGTACACGATGTTCACGCAGGGCGACAAGACGGTCGGCGGCGTCGTGAATCCCCGTGGTGGCCCGCAGCCGCCCCACTGGACGGGCTATCTGGCGGTCGCGGATGTCGACGCGTCGCTCAAGACGGTGAAGGCCAAGGGCGGCAAAGTGCTCGCGCCTGCGTTTGACATCCCGACGGTCGGTCGCATGGCGCCCATTGCTGACCCTCAGGGGGCGACCCTGTTTTTGTTCAAGAGCGAAAAGCCGGAAAATCGTACCGACTCGATGCACTGGAACGAGCTATGGGCCAAGGACGCAGGCGGCGTACTCGACTTCTACAAGGCCCTGGCCAACGCTGAAGTCGAAGAGATGAAGATGCCGGACGACAGCACGTACTACATCCTCAAGGCGGAGAAAGAACGCTCCACTGGAGGCGTGATGACCTCGCCCGACCCGAGGGTGCCGCCGATGTGGTTGTCGTACATCGCGGTTGACGATGTCGATGGCGCGGTGGAGCGTGCCAGCAGCAACGGCGGCAAGACCATCAAGGCGCCCATGGACGTGGAGAATATCGGCCGCTTCGGGATCATCGCGGACGACCAAGGCGCGGTCGTCGGCGTCATCACTCCCGCCAACTAGCAAGCGCTGCCTCGTACGCGCCGCTAGTTCGTTGGTGCCCCTAGGCGGGGCCGTCGGTGGCGGTGACGTACGCCGAGACGGCGAGGGCGCCAGCGGACATCAGAGACATGAAGATGGTGATCAGCGTCATTGGCAGGTCTTTCAAGCTCGAAGGTCGTACCTTTGTATACCTTGGCGTGACCGAGTCCAGCAAATAACACGCACCGGCCTGTCGTGTCTCTACGGGGGCTGCCTGCGATGTGAGCACCAGCGTACACTCCGCCGTCATGGCCGATCCGCAGCCCGGGGTCCTCGCAGCGTTGCCGCCCTCCGCCCGCTATCTGACGTTTCAGTTGGCGCCCGACGCTTCCCCGGACGAGGCGCGTGAGTTGCTGGCGGACGCGCCGTTCGACGAGCGCGTCGTGGTGGGAATTGGGCAGCCACTGTTGCTCGCGCTCTATCTGCGGCTGGACACCATGCGGTCGTTCCCCGCGATGACGGGGCCGGGGATCTCCGTGCCCTCCACGCCCGCCGCGTTGTGGTGCTGGCTGCGGGGCGAGGAGCGCGGTGAGCTCGTCAACCGCGCGAGACGGATCGTTGGCGCCCTCGAACCCGCGTACGAGTTGGAGTCAGTGGTCGACGGTTTTGTGCACGCGGGTGGGCGCGACCTCACCGGATATGAGGACGGTACCGAGAACCCGAAAGGCGACGCTGCGGTGGCCACGGCTATCGCCCGGGGCCAGGGCGATGGCTACGACGGCGGCACGATGGTGGCGGTACAGCAGTGGTTGCACGACCTCAGCGCGTTCGAGTCGCACGCGCCCGCGGTGCGCGATCACATGATGGGTCGGCGGCTCTCGGACAACGAGGAGATCGAGGACGCCCCCGCGAGCGCCCACGTGAAGCGCACGGATCAGGAAAGTTACGATCCACATGCCTACGTCTTGCGGCGCTCAATGGCG
>JAESSZ010000200.1 GCA_016763875.1 Nannocystaceae bacterium | reverse complement strand
TACAAGTGCTCGCCTTCCCCGGGCCCGTGCAAGCGCACCTCGACCACTGCGATCCGCTTGCCCAGCTTCAACAGTCGCGCCGTGGCGCGCAGTTCTCCGGGCGGTGGTTTCGACACAAGATGGATGTTGAGGTTCGTCGTGACCGCGAGGCCAACCGGCCCGATGTGCGCCAAGATAATGAGATACGCCGCCGTGTCCGCGAGCGTCATCATCGTAGGTCCGCTCACCGTGCCGCCCGGGCGCAGGTTTGCGTCCGTCGTCGGCAACGACAGCGTGATGTGTTCTTCGTCGAGTTCCGCGATCCTGAACCCGAAGGAGTCCGCCGCCGGAAATGTCTCTGTCAAGAACCGCTCAAGCGCAGGAATGTCCATCCGGAGCATAGGCGTCGATCTAGCAGATCGACGCCGCGGGCAGGAAATGCACCGTAGTTTTGGGCGGTGGTTTCCAAACGAGAGCGTGCTGCTTCCGGCATCCGCGATTCTCAGCCCGGACGGTGACGCCTCAACCTGGCGCTTGCGTCGTTTTCGGGTGACCGGTTCTGCCGTCGATCGAGTGAGTACCGCGCTACATCTGAGGGCCGTGGGCCTCGGGGTTGTCGACTCGCTGATCGAACGCGCGACCTCGATCCTCGCTTCCGGTCGACGATCCGGAGCTTTGATGTTCGGCACCACGGTGCTGGAGTGGACACCGTCTACTGCAGTTGCGTACGAAGACTGCGGCCTGTGCGTCGACAGTTCCGAGAGCTGCGGAGCGGCCGAGTTGCCCATCGGGTAGGGGGGCACGGCGGGCCGAATTGGGCCGCGTGGAGCCGGCCTGTGACGGAGTGGCTTGCTTGACCGCGGGGCGGGTGGCTCGCTACCGTCGGACCGTGCAGTCGCTCCAACAAATGCTGGATCGACTGCAGGCCGTCGTTGACGATGACCCCGAGAGACGGGAGTCGTGCGCACGATGTCATCGGGATGCAACGAATCTAGGCGCGCGGTTTCTGTTGGTGCACCGTTCGGGCGGGTGGTGCCACCCTTCCGGACATCCTGGGTTCGGGGCACCTGAGCGCTGCTGCCGCACTCACGGGCCGTGAGCAAGCGTGCGGCCGCAAACGTGCGAGCTATTTCTTTCTCGGGTGTGCAGCGTTTCCAGCGGGGGCGGTCGCGTTTTTGGTGCGATGCGACATACTGAGGCGCATGGAGGGTTCATACGCGCCCTTTGATACCGGGTCACTGGACGGATACGCACGACCTTGCGTCGAGGCCGCGCCGTGGGAAGATGTCAACAAGGATGAGTTCTTGACCGCACACCTCGGTGCTGCCGCTGACGCCGTGCGCTTCTCGGTGGACTATGTTGCGGCGCATTTCAGGTCCGCAGAAGACTACGTGAGCCGTTCACAGACCAGCACGCCCGACTTCAGCCCTTACCATGGGCTGCAAAGTATGAACGGTGACCGTCGCACATGGACGATCGAGGTGTGTCTGCACGATGATGTGCCTTTGGACACCACCAACGTCGCAGCGATTGTGCTCGGCTAGGCAGACTTGGCACAAGACGTTCCAGACGACCTTCTTGAGACCGTCGTAATCTCTGTCGACGAGGGCGCGATTGTGTCGACCGTCGAACGTTGCATCCTGCAGGCGCAAGCATGAACACACCCTTGGCCATCGAGAACGCGGTCATCGTCGCAGCCGTCACGCCTCCACGCTCGAAGGCCGCGTTCAATCGCGGGCGGGTAATTGTACGCGGTCCCGACGGCAAGCATGTCGACGTGCGGACGTACACCAGCACTGGGGCTGTCGAGGGCCCCTCGCTGAGCAAGACGGATGTTGAAGATCTCGTAGCCGGGAAGCATGCGATTGCCTGGGATGAAACCACCTTGGTTGCAGGGGCTGCGTTGTGGGTGCTGCGGCGCAATCTCCCAGGACGAGATCGATGCCTGCATCAGCTTCAGTCGAAGCAGTGCTTGTTGACGACACCTCGTGTTGGGGCGGATGACGCTCTGCTATGCATGGTCGACGAGCGCTCACCGACCGTCGCAACGCTTCGCGATCAGTGGCACAAAGAAGCGTTGACGCGGGCGTGGCACAACACAAGCCAGGGCGAGTTGCGTCAGGCCGAACTCGACGCCAAGGCAGCGTTCGCGTTGTCCCGGGGACTCGACGTTAAAACGCTCGCGGTGCTTTCCCTTGCGTATGAAGGAAACGGCCGAGAAGTGCGCGCGCGCGGTGTGATTGCGATGGCTGAAAACTCGCGAGGGAGCGAATTTGCGTCGTTGCTGGAACGGGAGCGAACACGGTTACAACAGTCCCGATGTGCGCTGCACATCGCCACAACGGTAGTGTCCACGAACTCGCTTCGCGAGGCGCTGCTCGCAACCTCCTCCAGGAAGTTTGTTGATCTGGGGCCGAGAACAGCTCGCTTGGTCCCGACTCCGGTACTTGGCGTGGCGTAGGAGAGACTCCTCGTGTCTACGCAGGACCGTGCGCAGGAGCCCGCCGAAGAGACACTGGATCGCGGGTGTTCGTTCACTACCTTCTATTCGTTCAAAGGAGGAGTTGGGCGCAGCATGGCGTTGATCAACGTCGCGGGATTGGTCGCGTCTCGCGGGTTTCGTGTCTTGGTGATCGACATGGATCTCGAGGCTCCGGGGTTGTCGTACCTCGTGGAGTCTGTCGCCAAGGCGACCCAGGGATTCGTTGATCTGCTAGTCGATGCAGTCGAACGTGGTGTCGAGGCTGACTTGTTCGGGAAGGAACCGGGCGCAACGATATATCGCTACACCACCGTGTTCGAGCTTCCCCAGCAGTTTCTGCGGTCCGACGGGGGCGAAGATGGCTCGCTTAGAATCATGCCCGCTGGCGGCCACCTTCAAGATGAGTACCCCGCACGCTTGGAGCGCCTCAACCTTCCTGAGTTGTACCGCACTGGAACGGGTCTGGCTCTGGTTCAGGTGTTCAAGCAGTTTGTTATCGATTCAGACCGCTTCGACTACGTGTTCATCGACAGCCGCACCGGTTTCTCCGACGAATCGGGCATCTGTACTCGGGACTTGCCCGACTACTTGATGATCTTCTCCGGGCTCAACCATCAAAACGTCAAAGGCACGACGCAGTTCCTTCGAACACTTCGCGAGTCGACAGCCGGCAAGTTGAAACCCGGCAGGGTACCGCTACGGCTGGTCTTGAGCCCGATCCCAAACGGGGAAGATGAGCTTGTCGATCAGCGGTCGAGCGAGGCTGAGGCTGTGTTTTCTGAGGCTTGGGGGGAGCCGATTGAACTCGGTTTGCAGATCCCCTACCACCCGCAGCTCGCGTTGACCGAGCAACCACACATCTTCCGTCGCCGCCGCGGGTACCTGTTCGAGGCGTACAACCGGATCGAAGCCGCTCTGCTTGAAATGCAGGGCGATACCACGAACGAATGGATCCAGCAGGCGGCTCGGTCGCTGGATCTACGAGATTACTCGACCGCGGAGTCTTGCCTTGTTCGGGCAGGAAAGTTCTCATCAGGCGATGGTTGGGCCATGGCCCTCATGTTCGAGGTCCGCCTCGAGCGATGGGCACCCCCGGCCGCGGACGCTATCTTTGCGAGGCTCCTGAAGCATTTGCCCGATTGGACTCGCGGGGAGTTCGCGCAACGGCTCACCTTCATGGCTCACCATGCTGTTGAGCACACGGAGGGAATGTACAAACGCGCACTGCAGGCGGACCAGGAGAACGTCGTTGTTCTTGACCAATACGCGTGCTTTTTGTTGCGAGAGCGTCGGAACCTCGATGCCGCAGATGCGATGTACGAACGCGCTCTTGACCTGGGCCCAGAGCGTGCCGACACCCTCGGCAACTACGCGTGCCTCTCTCTCATGCTCGGGCACGTCGCGAGGGGGCTCGATCTTGCCCAGCGAGCCCTCACCATAAGTCAGGCCGATGAACCCAGTGCGCTCGACGTAGAGTGCTGGATGTATCTGTACTGCTGCGGGTCTTCGCAAACTCGTACCAACGCGCTCCACCAGCTCCGTGGCCTGGTCGAAGGAAGCGGACTCACGACCGGGGACTGGGACTTCGGTGGTGTCATCGAGCAAGCCAGCGCAACGCATCCCGAATCCGATTGGCTGCTTCCGCTGGCCGAGAAACTCTCGGGCCGCGCGCCTACGCGTGATCTCTCCAACTGGCCAGCTTGGACCGCAGCGCTGCCGTCCGCGTATCGGTAGACCCCTACTCCACGCAGACGGAGAACATCACTTCTTCGGTCGACTCGTCCGCAAGCGTGAGCTCGAGCGTGATCTCCCACAGCCCGGCCATGAACAGGTTGAGCGGCTCGACGGTGTATTCGCCATCGCTCACCTTGCTCGCAACTGCCTCGACCGGCGAGCCATGTCCGTGGTCCGGCATCCACGACTTCACTTTGACGGCAACGTCGGTCATCGCTCCGTCGGCGTTCGCAATCGAGAGCGACCAAATGTTGTCGCCGCGGATCGGGTCCGCGGGCATGGCGTCGGCGATCGTGACGTCGAGTCGTGTGCCCGTGCGCTGCAACCCGATGGCGAAGTCGTCGCGCATCTCGTTGGTGCACGCTTGCTCGGCCGGACCATCGCCATCGGCGACCGCGTCGTCCATCGCCGAGTCCCCCGACCCGCCCGAGTCTGAGTCGCAGCCAGACCCAAACAGAACGAAGGGAAGCGCGACAACGAGAGACGTGGCTCGGATCGTGATGCTCATGGGACGTACAGCGGCCGCTAGTCGGCGCCAGCGTTGAGGGTACGCGGCTGGACGTCGATCGGTTGCATGCCGCGGGCATCATTCTTTGCGCGCGTATTTGCTTGGCATCCGTAGGCGCCAGGTCCGCCAGTGCAGCCCAACGAATTCAGATAGTTGCAGGGCGTTGCGGCCAAAACGTCCGGCGTAGTTTGCGCACTGCGCCGTCACAGCGGACCCACGCTAATCGGTGAACACGACATCGAGCACTGCGCACTGCCCATTCCAGTCGCCGGTGGCTTGCAGCGCCTCGCCAGTCTCCACCAAGCCCGTGGTCTCGCACCAGCCAAAGTCGTTCGGCTCGCAGACGCACGCGGGCCCGCACGTCGCCAGGGGGTACGCCCGGCTCCTCGCTTGGTATGCGCCCGCTCGAGCCACGACCGGGGTGACGCAACTGACCGCCTCGTCGTCGGGCGTGCACTCCGCTGGCAACTCGGCCTCCGCGGCCAACAGTGGTTCCCAAGCCTGCTCGAACACGGCCCCTGGCTCGATGACCACCGACGGGTTGGGCGGGTGCCCAATCGCGTCACAGGCCACGCCGTCCTCCGAAAACGCGGCGCAAGCGGGTGGTGTCCACTCGACGGGGCAGGGGTCGTTCACGGTCGCCACGACGCGGCTCGCCATGGTCCCAGCCACGGTGAAGTAGCGCAGGGCCGGGGGCTGGGTATGCGCGGGCACCACGATCGCGGCCGCGGTCTCGTTCGTGATCCTGACGGTAATCGCCCGTAACGACGAGTCTGGGCCAAAATACAGCGTATCGCAGTCGGCCCCCTGCAGCGGGTCCACGCCCGCCGCGGGGTCACAGTAGGTCGGGTCGCCTGAGGTTGGGCTGGCATCGGCGGCATCATCGAGCGCGCCGTCGCCGTCCGCCGAGGTCGCGCTGCCGCC
>JAESSZ010000199.1 GCA_016763875.1 Nannocystaceae bacterium | reverse complement strand
GGCGGCACGACGTCAGTCGCAGCGCCCGGTGCGGCGACGACGGGTGGCGTTGCGCCCGGTGCCGTCGGTAGGGCGTCAGGGGCTTTGTCGTCCTCGGCCTTGGCTTCGACTGCGGGTTTTTCCGGCGTCGCCGCCGGCTCTGGTTTACCTAGCAGCACCATGCCGGCGATGACTCCGCCCAACACGACAATGCCGCCGCCGATACCCAGTGCGATGCCCGCTTTCGATCCACCCTGTGGGGCCGGATACGATTCCGGCACGGCGACCTGCACACCGCCACCAGCCGCCATTTCGGCGAGTTGTGCTGGGTCCATCGGAACCGGGCCGACGGTCGTCCCGCCGGGAGGCGCCACATGTACTGGCTCCTCCGGTTCATCCGGCATGGTCGGCGTCATCGCCAGTTCGTCGACCAGTTGCCCAAGGAGGTCGTCAAACGCGTCCGCGTTTTGGCCTTGTCTGTTACTCACAACGTTTCTTCCTTTCCCCGCAGCCCCACGGCGGCTCGGAGTGTATCCCGTCGGTCTTTCATCGGACAAGGTAAGAGCTAATTCGCTCTCGGGTGCGCTCCCGCCCTCAGTGCTGCGTTGTGATCCATTGCCGGAGTTCTTCGACGAGAGTTCTGTCTTGATCCGTAGATCGTCACGGGTGACCCCGATCAACGATGCAACGAGGAATGTTACACGACGCTGCAGCTCAGCCAAGCCGCGAAGTTGGCGCGCCGTTGGCGAGCGCGCCGGATCGGTGCTCCTTCGATCAGGTGCACGGATTACCGCCGCTGGGGTTCCCGAGGTTTGGTCCCGCGGGAACAACTGCATCGCGGTCTCGTCCATGTACAGGCCCCGATTCACCTCGAGTTGCAACGCGTGTAGCCCCTCCGACGGTCTACCGAAGCGTCGAACCAGCGCGCCGCCGCGGTACGGGTCATCGTGCCGGACCACGATGTGGGGGGTCCCAGGTGCATCATCCGCGCTCAGGGCAGCGATGGCTAAACGGCCGATTTCCGGGTGGCAGGCGGTCCCCTCTAGCGTTCCGGAGACAAGATCGACGCCGACACTGCTGGGCATGCTGTGCGCGTCGAGCAGAATCGCGAATCCGAATCGGCGGCGGCGGCGTTCGAGCAGAGTCTCGAGCGCTCGGTAGTAGGGTGTGTGATAGCGACCGATACGCCGACTGAACTCGGCGTACCGCAGTGGGCGATCGATGATCCGTACGTTGCCCACGGCGTGCGCCCAAACGACGCCGCGGCCCGGTCGTTCCGGCTCGTGCGCGTCAGGGTGGGTCGATGACGGAACCCCGGCCGAGCGGCGTGGGCGGGGCGCGGGGTGGTCGGGGACGAGCGACCGGGAAATGTCGTCGTCGGCACGATTGAGATCGACGACCAGTCGGCTGTAGATCGCTGCGACCGAGACGGCACCCAGCGCTGCTACATCTCTGTACAGCGTATGGACTTCGTAGTCAGCGTTCCGCGCGAAGTCGACGAGGGGCTTGGGGCGGAGGTCATGCGGCCAAGCCAGCCCTACATGGGGCAGCGAGACCACGACCGGCGACCACCGCTGGGCGGGAGAGAAAACGAGGGGCGCACGCATGCCTGCGTCTAGACCCAGGTCTTGGGCGGTCAGCCGCTCGTGCGCGGCGCTAGGCTCGCTGGGGGTCGTCGGGTCGATCATCGCCGAGGGTGCAAAGCGCCGAGCTGCCGCTGGTCCACAGATACCACGCGCGACCCCAAATCGTGGGGAAGGTGCGTGCCAGCAAGACACCTCACGCCTCGTAGTAGCGGGTGAGCCGATGTCGGGCCAAGTCGCGCGTTGTCCCCCTAAAGTGGGGCCATCCGCGGATAAAAGCCGATCGGGTCCGGAAAAGAGGCGACGAAGCGGGTCTACCGATCACGAGCTGATATCGGTGTAGGCGGTTGGCCCGCGCGCCCCCGAGGCGACTCGGGTGGGCGAGCCGTCACTCCACCCACGTCCTCTGCCGTCGCGCCTGTGCGGCCTCACTCGTGAACGCCGCAGTCACCCGCTGCGGCGTTTTTTTTCGTCACAGCGAACAACATCGCTGCTCAAGCAGTGACCCCACGGGGAATCGAACCCCGGTTTCCGGGATGAGAACCCGGCGTCCTAACCGCTGGACTATGGGGCCGTTCGGGACGGCCGTGAAGAGTGGTTCGGGGACAAGGATTCGAACCTTGATTGGAGGTACCAGAAACCTCAGTCCTACCATTGAACGATCCCCGATCAGGGGGTGGGCTCAACTTGGAGAGCCGTCGACTTTTTTGGAACGCGAAACATGCGGCAGACCCTAGACCCTGTCAAGGGTCTGCCGAACGAAGTCGCCCCCCTGCTACGCTCCCGCCCGATGGACAACCGCGGAACATCCGCCCAATGCACGCTGCGCGGCCCGCTCGTGCGGCTGAGCCCCCGAACGTCTCGACACCGAGGTTGGGCAGCGCTGGGCATCGCCGCGATGGCGGCGATCGGCTGCAAGGCTCAGACCCTCGACAACCCCGATCCCGTCGGGGCATCGGCCCCAGCGTTGGAGGGCGTGGCTGCGGACGCGACGACGCGTCCGACGCGCATCCGCACGATGCCAGCCGGTGCCGACAATCCTCCAGCGTTGGCGTTGGGGACACAGGGGGCCGTGAGCAGCGCGGAGGCCAATGCCAGTGACATTGGCCTGGCCATCCTTCGTGCGGGAGGGACCGCCGTGGATGCGGCCGTTGCCGTCGGTTTTGCGCTGGCGGTCACCCACCCTTCGGCGGGCAACCTCGGCGGCGGTGGCTTCATGGTCATCCGCATGGCCGACGGCACCAAGGCCGCTTTGGACTATCGTGAGGAGGCGCCCGGTCGCGCGCACCGGGACATGTACCTGGACGCCAAAGGCGAGCCCAGTCGCGGGAGTCTCGATGGTCCGATGGCCGCAGGGATCCCGGGCACCGTCGCGGGATTAGCGTTGGCGCACGCGCGGTTTGGCAAGTTGCCGTGGAAGGATCTGGTCGATCCGGCGGTGGCGCTGGCCCGCGATGGGCACACGCTCGACAGTTGGCACACCTCCGACGTCAATCGCGGCGCCAAGCGCATGCACGACATCGGTGAACACGCCTCAGCGAAGTACTACGAGAAGGCCGACGGCGTGCCTTACGTAGAAGGTGATACGTGGGTGCAGACCACCCTGGCGGCGACCCTCCAAGCGATCGCGGACGACGGCAGCGCCGCGTTCTACTTGGGACCGCGCGCCGAAGCGATGGCGGCTTCCGTACGCAAGGCCGGGGGCATCTGGGAGGCGAAGGACCTCGCCGCATACCGGGCGCGCGAGCGAGACCCCATCGTATTTGACTACCGCGGCTACGAGATCACGACCATGCCCCCACCATCGGCGGGCGGGGTCGTGCTGCGCCAGATTTTGGCGGCCTCCGAAGTCATGGGACTCGATAAAAAGCCGTGGCGCAGCGTCGAGGAGGTTCACCTGTACGTTGAGGTCGCTCGCCGTACTTATGCCGATCGCAACATGCTGCTGGGAGATCCTGACTTTGTTAAACTCCCGATGGACCAGCTGCTGGACGTCGAGTACATCAAACAGCGCGTCGCCAACATCGATCCGCTGCACGCCACGCCGTCGAGTGAGGTCGGGGCAGGGCTGCCGGTGGCCAAGGAATCCCACCAAACCACGCACTACTCTGTGGTCGATCAGTGGGGGAACGCTGCCTCCAACACGTACACTCTCAATACCGGATTTGGCGCCAAGTACGTTGAGCCGACGACGGGTGTGCTGCTCAACAACGAGATGGACGACTTTGCCGTCAAACCAGGCACCGCCAACGTCTTTGGTCTGGTGCAGGGCGAGCCCAACAAGATCGAACCGGGCAAGCGCATGCTGTCGAGCATGACGCCGACGGTGATCGCCAAGGACGGGGAGTTACGGGCGGTGATCGGCACGCCGGGCGGGCCGACGATCACCACCACGGTGGCGCAGATTACCCGCGCACTCATCGACTACAACCTACCGATTGACGAGGCGGTCGAGGCGACTCGGGTTCACCATCAGTGGTTGCCCGACAGGATTGCGACCGAGAGCCGTATCGATGACGCCCTAAAAACGGGGCTGGAGGCGCTTGGGCATGAGGTGACGGTGTGGGGCAAACTCGGCCACGCCAACTGCATCGAGGTTGATCCCGACACCAAGGGTTTTCGCGCTTACGCAGACGTGTCCCGCGACGGCGGCAAGGCTGTAGCGTACTGACGATGAGTCACGCCGCCTCATCGCTCGTCGTGTTGTTCGACATCGACGGCACTTTGGTGACCTGTCACGGGGCCGGGCGAGTCGCCATCGTCGAGGCGTTCGCGGAAGTCACCGGTGGTCGCGAGGCGCTGGAGGGCATTGCATTCGCAGGCATGACCGATCGCGCGATCGTTCGCGCCGGACTGGCCACCGGCTCATGGTCCCGCGGCGGGGCGGACGACGAAGCACTCATCGACGAGGTCCTGGCCCGATACCTCATGCATCTGCCGCGTGCGTTGAGCGACAAAGCGCCTCGTGTTTTTCCCGGTGCCGTCACGCTGGTGCAGCACGTCTCGGGACGCCCTGACACGGCGGTCGGCTTGGGCACAGGCAATATCGCTGCGGGGGCCAAACACAAACTGCTGGCCGCCGGGCTCTGGCAGCGATTTGCGTTTGGCGGGTTTGGCTCCGACCGCGAAGACCGGGCGGCGCTGCTCGAGGTCGGTGCACAACGGGGGGCGGCCCACTTGTCGCGCCCGCGGCGGGAAACGAAGGTGGTGATCGTCGGCGATACCCCGAAGGATGTCCGCGCCGCCCAAGCTATCGGCGCACGGTGTCTGGCTGTCGCGAGTCCGCACTATCCCTTTGAGGCGCTGCGCGATGCCGGGGCAGATCTCACGGTCTCAGACCTCGCCGACCCCGACGCGCTCGCGTTTTTTGATTGACGTAGCAGTCTGTTTTTATTGGTGTTTATCGAGACTCTGGCTGTCATGAGCGCGAAACTGTCACGTGAGAGAGGTCGAACCGCGGACTCGTCCGTAGGCATGCCGAGTCGGCTCTACGATCCGTGCAGCCAATGTTTGGTCGCATCAAGGGCCCGCCGACACGGAGTCCAGGTATGGAGCAACCCGCCACGCTGCACACCGACGAGCCACCATCGACCGAGCCCGCTGTTTTGGACCCGGTCCCTGCGGGCGACACTGTGGTCCCTTCGGGCGACACCGCGGTCCCTTCGGGCGATACCGCGGTCCCTTCGGGCGATACCGCGATCCCCTCAGGTGACCCGACGATGACCGCCGGGCAACCCGAACGACTTGGCGAGTACTTCGTACGCCGCCTCCTGGGCGAGGGCGGCATGGGCAAGGTCTACGAGGCCGAGGAACGGCTGTCCAAACGCAGGGTCGCGTTGAAGATCCTGCGGCCTGAGTTGTCGCGCTCGGAACACGGCCGCCGTCTGTTCCTCAACGAGATGACGATCCTGGCCCACCTGGATCATCCCAACGTCGTGCGGTGCCTTGCGTGCCAGGAGCTCGACGGTGAACTCGTCATGGTTTTGGAGCTGCTCGAGGGTCCGACGCTCAGGGCCCATCTCGCCGACCGTGGCCGGCTTGTTTGGTCCGAAGCGGTCGCGATTGCCTCGCAGATCGCGGCGGGGCTCTCCGCTGCGCACCGCCAGCAGCCCCCCATCGTCCACCGCGATCTCAAGCCCGACAACATCGCACTGGTTCCCGACGGTGATGTCATGCGCGTCAAAGTCATGGACTTCGGCATCGCCAAGGTCCTCGAGGCGTTGTCGACAACGACCACGCATTCGGTTGGCACGCTGCAGTACATGAGCCCCGAGCAGATCGATGCGGGGGAGATTGGCCCGCGAGCCGACCTGTATGCGTTGGGGCTCGTGCTGTACGAGATGCTCGCCGGGCGTGCCCCGTTCGAGTCGGTGTCGCCGCGCGAGTTGCTCAACCAGCAATGCACGGCCGCGCCCCCGCCATTGCCCGAGGATGTTCGCGCGACGCTCCCCAAAGGGGTAGAAACGGTGCTTCTTGAGCTGCTGCAAAAGCGCCCGGAAGACCGGCCCCAGAGCGCGGAGGCCGTGTTGGCGGCGTTTGAGCCGTTTGCGACGGCGGGGGTACCGTTATCCAGGACAAAGGCTGCAACCGTGCCGCCGGTGGCCGAGGCGGCTGCGCAAGAACTCGCGGTGGACATCGCGGCCCCAATCGCAGCGGTCGTCCCCGCCAAGGCACGCGCGCCAGTCGCTGCGGACACGATAGGGATCGTCGAGCGGGCCGCGGCCCCACGGCAAATCCCCGCGCCGCTCGCGATTGCGACGATCGTTTTGCTGTCGCTGGTGGCTGGGGCGGTGACGTATTTGATTCGAACCGGTGAAGCGAGCGGGGCCAGTGCCGAACGTTCTGCATCGCCCGCGGTGGCCGCGACGCGATCATCATCGCCGTGACGCCCGACGAACAATGGGCCTACGCAGGGCCGCCCCAGGCCGCAGGGTTCCCCCAAGGCGCAAGCTTGCCAACGATTGGGCGCGCAGCTCGCTCGTCGAGTATTGACGACGTCGAGGTCTGGCGCCTCGATCGCGATGATGCAAGTGCGGCGGCCCGGATCGTCGCGCTGGGTCGCCAAGGCATTGGCGGGCTGGTCGCGGCCGGTTCGGACGCCGACGGACCATGGTTTGTGCGCCGCATCGCAGGGCAAGCCACCGTGCATGCCTGCTTGCGAGACCACGGCGAGGCGCCGATGGCGTGGTCGCAGGCCGTTGCGCTCGCGATAGCTATCGCGGGTCGTCTGTGCGACGTGGAGGCGGCGTGTTTGCTACCAGGGCCGCTCGCTCCCAAAGAGATCCTGATCGGGCCCCCCGTCGTATTGACCGCAGACGCGCTGCTGGCCTCGCTGGTGGGGGAGTCCGGGGTGCGCATGGATGCGGGGTCCTCGGCGCTGTCGCGTTGGGTTGCGCCCGCCCAGGCCGCCGGAGCGCCATGGGATGCGGCCGCCAATCGTTACGTGCTTGGGCTGTTGCTGTACCGAATGCTTGCGGGTCAGCATCCGTTCTCCGGTCAGGGTTTGCGACGTCGCCTCGACACGCAGGCCCTCGCGGGCGCGCCGCCGATGCCGGATCCGGTGGCCCACACCCTGCCACCGGGACTGCAGGCGCTGACGATGCGCATGCTCGCGGCGGACCCCGACGATCGTCCCTCCAGTGCACGCGCACTCGCCCACGAACTCGCGAGTTTTGCCACTTCGTCGTCTAGCGTTGCTCGGCCACGGGGCTCCGCCTCGGCGGAGCCGCTGCCCCCAGTGGTCGTGACCGACTCATCCCCGAGCCCGACCGCGTCTGTCGAGCGAGCTGACGTCGTCCGACAGACGGCCGGAGCACCACCCGCCGCGCCTCGACCGGTTCTTTGGCAACGGTTGGGCGCAGCACCGTGGCGGCGACTCGCTGCCCCAGTTGCCATCGTGCTGGGCCTTGGCCTTGGGGCCGCACTGACCGCCGCGGTCCAGGCCCCAGCGTCTCCGTCCACCGACCTGGGCATCACCATCGCGCCGCGGCCCCCACTGTCAGCGGCCAAGACCCGCCCCGACGACTGCGGCACGTGTCACCCCGAACAAACCGCGCAGTGGCATCTGTCGGTCATGGCCCATGCCGCGAAAAGTCCGTTGTTTCAAGGGCTGGAGATCCTGATCGAAGAGCAGGTGGGCAAGCGCTTCGACTGTCCCGACGGTGCCGGCATTCTCCGCCGCGTCGACGCAGCCACCGCGTGCCGCGACCCCGACACCGGGCTTGCGGTCACGGGCTCGGGCGGCCAGCACTGGTGCGTCAATTGCCACACCCCGGGTAACAACCTCAATGCAACCGTGCCCGCGTGGGATGGCATCTCCCCCCGCAGCGCTTCGCGGCGGCCGCTGACCGACATCATGCCCGATGCGAGCATGGACGGGATCAGTTGTGCGTTCTGCCACCAGGTTCACGGTCCCGTTCAGCCCGGGGCCGAGCGGCGTGGCGGCTACGAAGGCAACCCGGACTGGATCTCGACCCAGACGGGGCGCCGATTCAGCACCCGACCCGAAGACCTCCAGGGGCGCTTTGGCATCGGCAACAGCGGCTACGACTTGGACCCATCGGAGTTTCTCGCTGGCGTACTGGGGGTGGGGTCCGGGGCACGCCTCGTGCCGGGCGGTGCACATCGCCGTCCGACCGATGCCGCCCGCGACTACCTCGCCTCAAGCGAGTTCTGCGGGGCGTGTCACGACGTTCGTTTGTTCGGTACCGACGTCCTTGGCGCCGCGAAGGGCGAGCATTTTAAACGCCTGCGCAACGCGTACTCCGAGTGGGAGCAGTGGGCCCAAGACGAGCGGCGTGCGGGCAAGGACCCCGCAAGTTGCCAGGACTGCCACATGTCTGCGTTTCCGGGGATCTGTGCGCCTGGGGCAGAGCCCGCGCCACCCCGATCCGCATCTGCGTTGCGCCGCGCATGTCCCAAGGGCACGCACTTCGAAGCGGTCGCCCCAGCAACGCCCGCACGCGGCATGGCAGCGACCGCTTCTGGGGCCATCACCGACCTCGCGACGCACTACTTCACGGGCGTGGATGTCCCGCTGTCGGACGTCTTCCCGCTGGCGCTCATCGACGACGACGGACTCGACCCCGCCGCGATTCCCCGAGGCGCCCAGCAACGTCGCGACTTGCTGCTCGGTCGCACGTTTCGGTTTTCCATCGACGAGACGCGGCGTCGTGGCTCGCAGTTGAGTGTGCCCGTCGTCATCGAGAACATCGGCGCCGGGCATCGCGTGCCCGCGGGATTCTCCCAGGAGCGCGAGTTCTGGGTCCACCTTCGGGTGACCGATGCCAGCGGGCGTGTCTTGTACGAGGTGGGACGCGTCGAGTCCGGTAGCGAGGATCTGCGCGACAAGGTGTTTGTTCGGGTTAACGTCGACGATGGTTTCGTCGATGACCAGGGGCGGCCACTGGGTGTGTTTGGGGCCGATGTCATCGACGGGCCCGATGTCCCACGTTGGCGGCCGCTCGGTGGCCGCGACGGGACCGAGTTCAGCGGCCTGGGCCTCATCAATCTACAAAACGGATTCCTGCGTTGCGTGACCTGCATTGGCTTCGTTGATGCGCGCGGCGAGTGTCAGCCCGGGCTAGGGCAGGGGCGTACCCGTGCCGACCGTTTCGAGGATGGTGTGGTGGACAACGATACGGGCGAGTGCACCAGCAATCTCGTGGGCGAGGCGGCGCTGCTAGAAACGTATTTTCCGATCGGGGCGTTGGACGCCACGCGCGGGGTGACCAAGGGCCCCGATGCGATCATCGATCGGCGCTCGGCGGCACCCGGCGTGCCGCTGCGCTACACCTACGAGCTGGGGGTCGCGGCTGCACGGGGCCCGCTGACCGTGGAGGCACGGTTGCTGTTCCGCGCGTTCCCTCCATTCCTGATCAAAGCGTTTGCCGACTACGAGTCGCGTCAGGCCGCGCGCGGTAAACGGCCCAGCGGTCCGCTGGTGACCCGTGCGATGCTCGACCGGCTGGAAGTTGTGGAGCTGCATCGCATCACGCTGGAGGTCCCGTGAACTCCGGGGCGCCCGCTGCCTGGCCCGACGCGGTCTGGCGTGCGCCAGCGCTCCGCAATCTAGATCTCGCGGGGCGGCAAACCCTGGCGGCGGGCGGGCGCACTCACCGCCTGGCCGCCGGTCAATCGGTGTACCTCGAAGGCGCGGCGTCTGACTCGTTCTTCGTCATTGCGCAGGGCGCAGTCTCGCTCATGGCGGTCCGTCGCGGCGACGAACGCCCGTCCGAGATCCGACGTGCGGGGCCGGGAGACACGTTCGGAGAGGAGCCCCTGCTGCACGCGGGCGCCGTGCGCCGTGCCAACGCCACCGCGGTCTCCGACGCCCATGTCGTTGAGATCCCAGGTGCGCTGTACACCCGCGTCTCGGGCAAGGTGGGCGGTGGCAGCGGGGCCGCACAAGCCACGATCCGCCGCCTCCGTCGTACCGCAACGCTCGATCTATTGCGCACGATGGCGGCCACGCGCGCGCTGCCCGATCGCGAGTTGGACCTCTTGCTCGACGCTATCGAAGTGGTGCTCGTGCCGCGGGGGCAGCGGTTGTACGGACCGGGCGATCGCAGCGATGCGTACTACCTCGTGGACACCGGTTTGGTGCAGTTGCAGACCGAAGACGCCGAAACCGGCGAGATCGGCGTGTGCGGCTACGTCGGGCGCGGCGACGGATTCGGCCACGAGGACGTTCTGGCGAGGCAGCCACGGTCCTTGGGTGCGGTGTCGATGGGCCACACCCGGCTCGCGAAGGTGCCGGGTGAAGTCCTGCGCACCATCGTCGATCGAAACCGCGGGGTGGCAGAGCATCTGTCGCGGGTGCACAGCGATCGTGTGCAGCGGCAGGCCTCTGCGCTCGCCGCGGCCGACACGGGCTCGACACGCCATGTTTTCCACGACCTGTACCGCATGCAGGTGGCCCGTTCGATGTTGGTGATCGACGTCGATAGCTGCGTGCGTTGTGGGCACTGCGCGTGGACGTGCGCGGCGCTGCACGGCACCGCGCGGCTGGTCCGCCGCGGCGACAAGATCATCACTCGCGTGATGGACGACGCTCCGACCGAGATCGCTCGGGCCAAACCCAAGAGCTTGATGGTGGTCAACTCCTGCCAGCACTGCAAGAACCCGGTGTGCATGCTGGACTGCCCAACGGGCGCCATCGGGCGCGAGTCAGAGGGGGAGGTGTTCATCAAGGACGCGCTGTGCACCGGGTGCGGGGCCTGTGCCAAGGCTTGTCCGTGGGAGAACATCCGCATGGCGCCACGCCCCGGGGTCGCTGTCGGCTCGGGGGCCACGGGCCCAGGCACCTCCGAAACGCTCGCAACCAAATGCGACCTTTGTCGAGACTATGACGAGCCGGGGTGCGTGCAGGCCTGCCCCACAGACGCCATCACACGACTCGATCCCTCGCGAGATGTCTCGGCTGTTGCGGGTGTCTTGGGACTGGAGGCGGGCGCTGGACAAACCGGTAACGCGGCCGCATGGACCAGCCCCCTCGTTCGCGGCCTTACCGTCATCCTTGGTCTCGGTGGCTGCGCGTGGGCGTTGGCGCAGCACGGCGCGGGCGTGTGGGTGGCTGGCGCAGGCATGGGAGGCGCCCTGGGCTGGGTCGGGCTGTTCGGCATGCTGGGGTCCGCCTCGTACGCGGTGGTCAAACGTTTTCCAAAGCTGTGGATGGCACGAGCGAGCCGCCGTGGTGCCATGGACCACGTGCTGCTCGACGCCGCGCGGCCCGAGAACTTGTCGCGCCCGCCACCTCGCTCCAAGGTCCGCGCGTGGCTCGACCTCCACACGGTGCTCGGCACCCTCACGCTCTTTGCCGTGTGCGGACACGCAGGGCTCGCGGTGGGAAAGGGACTGTACGGCGGTCTTCTGCTGGCCTCGTGGCTCGTGTTCGGGCTCGGCATCGTTGGTGCCGTCGTGTACCGAGTGGTGCCACGACGGCTGTCTCGGCTGGAGCGGCGCGGCACGCTGCCCGAGGACCTCGCGCGTGAACACGAGGTCTTGCTCGACACGCTGCATCGGCGGCTCAGCGGCACCAGTGCACGGGTCAAGACGATAGCCAAAGATGTGCTGGTGC
>JAESSZ010000198.1 GCA_016763875.1 Nannocystaceae bacterium | reverse complement strand
GTTTCAAAAACTCACCGGCCTCGGTACGTCGGGCACGGGGGTTCGTCTCGCCACTAGCGCGACCTCTGAGCCTGGAGTCGCGCATATCGGCGTTGATGAGCCGCGAGAGTATGGCGGGTACCGGGGGCTCGATGTCGATGCTCGCCCTCAACCGCGCGGGGTGCTTCGGCTGCGATCGACCAAGCCGTCGGGCCGTGGTGAAGAAGTACGCGAACTTGAGCTCGATAGTCGGCAACTGCAGCGCGGTCTGCTGATCGGTCGCTACAGTGACCGATGCTCGCTTGCGGGCCACGGCCGCAACCTCTCCCGCGTCCATGCGCTGGTTTCCGAGGAAGCCCCGCGCTCACTGTTGGTCTACGATCTGGCGAGCACCAACGGGGTGCGGCCCTCGGGCATGACCGAGGGACCCAGCCACGCGGTGGTGCGACTGACCGAGGACACCCCAGTCATGCTCGGCCACTTCGAGCTCGCTTGGGTACCCAACCGAGGCGTGAAGCTGCATTAGTTTTGCCCCCCGCGGGCTTGGGGGGTGGGGCGACGGTGCGTTGGGTCTGGCGCGGGGCATACTGTTGGGGTGAAGAAGCTCGTCGTGGTGTTGGGCGTGGTTGGCTTGCTTCTTGGGTTGTTGGTTGCCGGGGCGCTCTACGCGGACTCGCGGGCTTTGGCGTACGCCGAGGATCAGGCGCAGCGACGGATCGCGGACGCGGTTGTTGGCGCGGGGGAGGTCACGGTCTCGATCGACGCGTGGCCGTTGATGTTCGCGGTGGCCACGGGACGCATCGAGCAGATCACCGTGACGGTGGACAGGGTGCTCAGCGGTGGTGTGCAGGCCGACGAACTCGAGTTGTTGGTGCATGACGTCGCGCTCGATACCGATGCGCTGTGGTCGGACCAGCGCATCGTGGTCACCGGGATTGGCCGCGCAACGCTGACGGGCACGGTCTCGCAAGGTGCTGTGTCGGAGGCGGTGGGCACGCCCGTCGAGTTTGCAGCGGGCATGGTCAAGGTCATCACGCCCGATGGACGTACGTTTTTCGCGACGCTCAAAGTTGAGGGTCGTCACGTCCTGCTCGTGGCGCCGATACCTGGCTTTCGGGCGATCCGATTCGATCTTCCGGACGAAGATATTCTGCCCTGCACACCCGCGGTCGAGGTGCTCGAAGGCAAGCTCGCGCTGCGTTGTGACGTGACCGAGCTTCCCCCAGCCGTGAGGGTGGCAATCGGCCCGTCGTGACCGCGCATCGCTGCAGCCGCCGCTAAAGCTCGCCGTGGCGTCGCCGCACGAGCCATTCGCCTCCGAATGCGCCCACTAGCACCACCAGCGCGAGCCATCCGTTCCACAGGGGGACGTCGCGTCGGGTGTCCACGCGCATGCCGTCGGTGGCGAGTAGATTCGACGGGTCAGCCAGCGGCAGCGCGCGCGGCAACGTGTCGCCTGCGACGACCGAAAGTGCCTCGCCGTGCGCCGCTTCGGCGAGGCGCCGCAGGCGATCGGTCCCGGGATCGGCGTCCACGCGCGCCAGTTCACGTCCCGGGGGCTCAACAATGAACACGCGCCGCGACTCGTGCTGACTCAGCGCCGAACGACCGTCGTCGCTTGTGTCGTCCCTGGTGTCGTCGTGCGTGTCGGTCTCGTCTGCGGCCGGTGTTCGTCGAGCGATGGCCTCGTAGGCTCCGACGGGTAGCGCCTGCAGGGACTCGCGCGCGCGTCCCAAACCATCGGTGGTCCACTCTCCTCCGCGCAATGGCGGCGCAGCGCTGGGGTCCGGCGCATCGTCGTCCGTCGCTACCGCGGACGATGCGTCGAGGCGACGGACCGACCAGGTGACATCGACCGCAGGTTCGGGGGAGTACGAGGCTGTCGCGGTCTCGACACGCAACTCGACCGTCTCTCCTACGCGGTATCGGGGTCGATCGGTCTCCAGCCGTAGCCGTCCAGAGCTGTCATCCCGAAGCAGCCAGCGCACCGCGCCGAGCCACAGCAAATCGTAAGGCCGAGCGCCGTCGATGAGCGGGAGATCCGGGGCAAAGCCCAGTCGCCACGTCGAGCCGGTTGCCAGCACCATCGTGCGGCCGCGGCCAGGTTCCGCGACCGCGAGGATCGGGCGGGGTTGTCCCGATGCGTCGCTGTCGTCCGGGTGGACCAACAGCGCGGAGGCGCCGATCGTCGCGGGCCGCGACGTCATGCTGAGCCGGTTGAAGTCCGAGAGTTCCGGAAGCGCCTCCCACGACGTCCCCTCGGCGGCGGCGAGCCACGCGGTAATCGGATGCCGTCGTCCCGCATCCGTCAGGCCCGGACGAAATCGGCCCTCGGTGAGCCCGGCGCGGTCTCGTGAGTCGATGGGCATCACTGCCGCCATCGCCGGGGTTGCGTAGCCGCCGTCGGCGAGACCCAGGTCGCCCCCGATCAAGACCAGTGCGCCGCCTTCGAGAACATACCGGGCCATGTTGTCGACGTACTGACCAACGTGATGACGGACGGCGTCGAAGTTGTGCAGGATGACCAGGTCAAACGAGCCGAGCTGCTCTTCAAACAATTCTTCGGTTGGGAAAGGGATCAACGACAGCGGCGCGGTCGTGTCTTCGCGCGAGATGTCGTCGATGCCCCGGAGGATGTAGTAGCTCAGCAACTCGACGTTGGGGTCGCGGCGCAGAAGGCTGCGTAGGGCGCGGACATCCCAATCTGGGCGTCCCGCAACATGCAGCACGCGAACCTTGTCGCGCAGCACTTTGACTACGAAGGCGCGTCGGTTGTTGGCTTGGGTCGCTTCTCCCTCCATGCCGGGGACGACGATCTCGTAGACGAACTGTCCGACCCGGTCGGGGGCGACCTCGAAGTGGACGTCGCGCTGGATCCCGTCTGCCGGGAGGCGGATGCGAGTCTCGCTGACGAGTTCGCCATCGCGTCTCAGTTGCACCGTGGTCGCAGCCCCCGCCAGTCCGTGCGCGACAATCGCAGCTTCAAACTCGACCACATTTTCGACGAATGCAAACTCGCCCGCGCGGACGTTGGCGACGCTCACGTCGATGATGGCCGGTGCGCCCGTGGCCACGGTTGTGATGGGGACCCCCAGAGATTGCGCAACCGTTTGGACGTGGCCGTCGGCGGCGTCGTCGGACGCAACCAAACCGTCCGAGATCACGACCACCCCGGCCAAGGGCGTGGTCTCGCGTCTGCCTGGCTGTGCGAGTTCCGACAGCGCGCCCGCAAGATCTGACGCTGCGCCATCGGGCGTCGCAGTCAGCGTCTCGGCCAGCTCGCCCGCCAGCGGGTGCGTGCTGAGGTCGAATGTTCGGACGTCGAGCACGATACCGTCGTCGCGCCATGCGACGCGCGCGTCCGAGCTGGCTTTCCACACCGCCTCGGCTCGGGTCTGGCGCCGCGTCGTCGCCCCGCCCGTGACCTCTGCATCGGCCAACGCCATGGAGGCCGAGCGGTCCACCAAAACCACGACGCGTCGGCCCGACGGGGTGACTTGCTCGATGCGTAGCGTGACCTCCAGCGTCAGCCCGACAAGGGCGAGCACGGCCACCAGGCGCAGCGCCAGGATCGCGAGCCCAATGCGACGCGGTCGGGTGGCTCGCGGGCGCGTGAACGTCCAAGCGGCCTCCGAGATCGCCACCACGACCACCAGGGTGAGCAACCCCAGGGTCCACAACGGTGGCATGTGTCCGGCGGCGAGTGTCCAACGCTCCATAAGTTTCGTGGCTCCTAGCGCCAGCGTCGGGCCCGCAGCAGTGTCTCTACGTGGGCCCGATCCGCTTTGTAGTCGGTGCAGGTTGCGTACAGCAGGATGTTGACGCCGAAGCGGATAGCCCACTCACGCTGCGTCGCTCCCCCCGGTGTCGACGGATACGCCGCGAGACCATCGGGCGTTTCGGCGAGGGCGCCGCCGAGATCGTTGCGCATTATCAGTGCCTTGAGTCGTCCTTCCTCCTGGACTCCGAGGATGTGGTCGGCGGTGCGCGTGCGGCCCATGGGCGTATCGACCAGGTAGAAACTTCGATACAGCACGTGGTCGGGGCCCACGGGCGCGACGGTGCTTGCAGGCGCGATGCGGCCGAGCAACGATTTGACGTCGCGGACGAAACCGGGGGCGGTCCCTCCGTCGGCGGCATCAAAAAGGATCAGGCCTCCGAGATCCATGAATCGCCGCAGGCGTCCCTCGACCTGCAGGCCCAGTGGGGGCAACTCGCCGTCGCCCGCGACATAAAGGAACGGGGTTTGAAACAGAGCCTCATCGTTGCCGTCGACGATCGTTGGCTCATGGCTCGGTTCGAGGCGCGTGCGGAGTCGGAGTTCGCGGGCCAGCACCCGCATGGCCCCCGGCCGGGGATTCCAAAGACCGTCGTACCGCAGTTGCGGCAGATCCAGCGTGATCGTGGGGCCCCCGGGGATAAGTCCCCGGTGCGAGAGCCACGGATCGTCGGCACCCGTGGGGGGCAGCGGGGCCGGGGCAGCAAGGGTTGGATCTGCGGGAGGATCTACTCTCGGGACGGCCGCTTCGGGGACGGTTGCTTCACCCGCGCCTGGCTCGACTGAGTCCGGCTCGCCAGAGGCCGTCGCGCCGATGCCCCCGCCCACGACGAGTCCGCCGAGGGCTGCGGCGCCGCCCCGGGACAGTTGGATCAAGAAGTTGCGACGGTCGACTCGCACGGACGCTTCATCGTATCGTTGTCGCCATCGCGCCGGGGAGCAAGCCCGAGGTGCGAGCAAGCTTGGTATGCCCGCGGTCCTGACAGTCGAAAACCTGCGGAAAACGTTCGTACGGGGCTTTGCGCGCCGCCGAACGGAGGCATTGCGTGGGATCTCCATGTCGGTTCAACCGGGGGAAATCTTCGGGTTTCTGGGGCCCAACGGGGCGGGGAAGACCACCACGATCAAGATCTTGATGGGCTTGATCTTCCCCAGTGCGGGGCGCGCCGAATTGTTTGGCGCCAGCGCGGGCGACAGAGCCGCCAAGGCCCGTGTCGGTTACCTCCCGGAGAACCCCTACTTCTACGACTATCTCTCGGTGGTCGAACTGCTCGACATGGTCGGGCGCCTGTATGGCCTGGCCGCGCGACCGCGTCGACGTCGTATCGACGAACTCATCGAAACCGTCGGCCTTCGTCACGCCGTCAAGCGACCGCTGCGATCGTTTTCC
>JAESSZ010000197.1 GCA_016763875.1 Nannocystaceae bacterium | reverse complement strand
TGCGCTCGGCTCCCCAAATGCCGTCGAGCTCGGCACGAAGGTTGTCGCAGGGTCCGCTCTCCTCACGCAGCGCCTGCCATCCGGCGCTTGCGCCGAGGACGAGCAGGCCCCCCGCGGCGGCCCAACGCCAAGGTTGGCGTGACTGTCGCTGTGGGGGCTCGAGCGCCGCGAGCAGATCGTCGAGCGTCCGGAACCGGGCGGCGGGGTCTGGGTTCAGCCCTCGAAGCAGCGGCCCGACGAGTCTGACTGGCGCGCCATCGGGTGGGTCCGGCAACTCTTCGTCGGGGGGCGCGCCAAACCAAGGGTGAGCCCCGAAGAGCACCTCCCAGGCAGCAGTACAGAATGCGAATTGGTCGGTGAGCGCATCAGCGGTGCGGTCGCGTCGCTGCTCGGGCGCCATGTATCTCGGGGTGCCCAACAAAGAGCCCGTGGGCGTGATCGGCGAAGAGCCCGACGAAGAGCCCGACGTGGATCGGCCAACCTCGGCGAGGAGCTCCTGTCCTGTCGTCGAATCTCCCGCGCAAGCCCGAAGTCGGCCACGCGCGCGCGTGCATCGACGCCGACCAGCACATTCGCTGGCTTGAAGTCGCGGTGGATGAGGCCGGCAGCGTGGGCGGCAGCGAGTCCACGACCGGCCTGCATCAAGAGGGCGTGGGCTGTCCGCATGCGGTGGTCTTCGCGTAGCGGGCTTGGCACTGGGTTTTTGCGCGCCCAGCCGCTGAGGTCGTCGCCCTCCACAAACTCCATCGCCAGGAAGACCTCGCGGTCGACCTCCCCGACCTCGAAGATCGTCACGACGTTGGGATGGCTCAGTCGGGCCAGGGCCATCGCTTCGGACAACAGCCGGGCGCGTGCCTTGTCCAGATGCGTCGAGGCGTGCGGCTGAACGACTTTGAGCGCAATCTTCCGGTCGAGCTGGGGATCGTATGCGACAAAGACCTGTCCCATGCCGCCTGCACCGATCTCGTGCAGGACCACGAAACGGTCGATCTTGAATGTGGCTCCCGCCTGGCGGCCGAGGAGCCGTTGTGCCACCGCGGCAAGCATCAACCGATCCGCGACACGGTCTCGGACGGGCTCCGCGGCGGCTTGTTCGGCGGTGCTCATGCTTTACTCAGGGGCTTCGCGGCGCTGATGATCGTTACACCAGAGCCGCCATCTGTGTCGAGCGGGTCCCCAGTGGCCTGACGAGGAGCCCAGGGTCGGTTACCATCGCCGCCGAACCGTGCAGTCGGACCCAGCACTTCTGTCCTTGTGGCGAGACGGCGACGTCACGAGTGGCAACGCGCTTCTGGCGCGACACTTTGGTTCGGTGCGCCGGTTCTTCGCAAGCAAGATCGACCACGGCGACGTGGAAGAGTTGGTCCAGCGAACGTTCACCGGCTGCATCGAGGGAGCGGCTGGCTTTCGTAGCGACAGCAGTTTTCGAAGCTACCTGTTTGGGATCGCGAAAAACCAACTCTTCAGGCATCTGCGCGATCGAGCGCGCGACAGGTCTCGCTGCGACCCAGACCTCGGCGTCTCATCGGTGCAAGAGCTGGGGCAGTCACCAACGTCGGTCGTCGCTGAATGCGAGCGAAAAGGTCTCGTACTGAGTGCTCTCCAGCAGCTACCCGTACCTCAGCAGACCTTGCTGGAGCTTCACTATTGGGAGAATTTGAGCGCAGCCGAGATCGCCGAGGCTCTCGAGATCGAGCCCGGAAATGTGCGGGTCAAGCTACACCGGGCCCGGGCATTGCTTCGAGAAACACTGGTCAAAGACAGCGGCTTCGAAACCGACGAGGCGAGTATTGAAGCTCTGGCGCGCGCGCTGGGTCGGCTCGTTTAGAGAATCACATCTGACGAACCGCGGCGCCGACGGCGTATAGGCGTTCCGGTGCGCCAGGGTAGCCTGGAGGAGGTTGGTCGATGCAGCTCCCGCGCGCTCGTGCCGAGTTGGTCGGCGTGGTGCGCCATCGGCTCGCCCGGCTCCGCCACGATGCGCTCGTGCAGGCGCTCGCCTCCGCCCGAACTTGCGCGAGCTGCTCCCGCACCACCTTGTCGATCTGCTCGGACGGGCTGCCCGTCTTCATCCCGCCAGCATCCGAGTCCCGCACTTCTTCTTCAACCCCTGGGCTGAACGCTTTGCGGATTTTCGGTCGTTTGGATGTAACGACTGTGCCTCGGCCGGAACTACTGACTCAACTGCTCTCTGCACCGCCGCTCTCCGCAGCCGCGCTCAGGCTCTCGAGGATCGCCATGCCTGCACTCAGCCAACGTACACGGCCTCTCACGCTCCCTCTCGCGCTGTGGCTCACCTCGCTACTCTCGCCGGCTTGCGTCAACAGCGATGCTGATGAGCACGGCCTCGATTCGGCGGTCTCGGACAGCGAGCCATCCGAAGTGGCAAACGCGGGCGATCCGAACGCGCGGCTCGCTGGCGGCCTTCTTGACGACCTTCCTCTCGAAGACAGCTGATGACGCGGTTGGACCCCAAATCGTCCAAATCCGGGCGCAAGTGCCCAAAGTTTAGTGACCCCGAAACCCGATTCCGTGACCAATTTCTTCAAGAAAAGAGCACGCCGCCGCAGCGACGGTGTTGCAACGTTTCGTTGCCCAATAGTCACGGTTGGTCTGAGACACAATCCGGGGTTCGTCGCGCGACGCGCAGCGTGGTCGACCACCATTGTGAACGCATCGGAGGCCAGATGGTGGGATGCCTCGACCTCCAGCTCGGAAGCGCGGGGAGGCCGAGGAACTGTTTCAACTTCAGGGTTTTGTCGGTGTTGCCCGATTCTCCCGAATCCCGCATGGACTCGACTGACTAGTTTTTCTTCGGCCGCTCGTTGACACGCTCCGGCCATCCCGTACTACCGAACCAGCGATGGGAGAGCGGGACGTCGCTACACCCCGGCAGGTTCGTCCTGCAGCGTGATCCTGGCCAGCTATTCGTGAATGTGGATCCGAGGACGAGCCTCCGGAAGCGTGTGCGTCATAGTTCACGGAACGTCATATTTCGACGCTCTTCTCGGGCACAATCTAGTATTTCAATATTGTCTGTCCAGGCTGTGGCGGTCGTAGACCCGTCCTGCTTGTCATCGAAACACCCCCAATCAATAGAAAGAAAAAACAGATGGCCGGAACAATTATTCAACTGATGGAGCAGCGGCACTTGGACTTCTCGTCCCTGGCGCCTGGCGCCAGTGAGATCGTCACCCTTCACAATGCTCTGCCTGTCGCTTGCTACAAGAGCGCCCTTTTGATGGTGCGGATCCACTCGAAGGATATTGGCAACTCTCCGGCGCGCTTCCTCCTTCGTCTGTATCCAACACTGCCGAGTAAGAGCGATGGTCGGCAGTTCACCAATACGGGGCTCGCTCTGGCGGATGTCGAGGTGAATGGCGCGACCATTGGTGCGCCCGCCTACCTCCACGACGAAATTCCAGCGTTGGCGGCCGCGTATCTTCTTGTCCAGATTCACGTTGAACAGTCCACCGCCGGGGGGTCCCTCAGCGCACAACTCAGTGCCGAACTGCTTCTTCGGGAGAGCTAGCAGATGAGGCGTCGCTCCTTCGGACGTGCGGTCCGTCTTAGTTGGTTCCCGGTGGATAGTATTTGCGAAAGCGTCCGCACGCTTCTCGAGGGGGTGGCCGGATGAGCTTCGAGCTTGATGCTGCCAAAGAGTACAATCTGCGTGTCCAAGGCAAGCTGTGGCAGCATGGTGAGTTGGCATCGCCGCTCAACGACGAACGGTTGGCGCCCGGTAGTGATGCGTTTTCGTTCGCCGTAGCGTCGTTCCAGGCCGCAGTTGGGCTGGTCGTCGATGGTCGGCTGGGTCCAGCAACGCTGGCAGCGCTCCGGGCGTTCAAGCCGTACGACGTTGCCGGGCAGGGTTGCTCCCAGGATGGTGTGGCCGGTGACATCGAGGAACAACCCCGAGGGGAGGCGAGGGACCCGAAGCCAGCTCGTACGTCGGTAAGCAATCGATTGGTCATTGACGGTGTGGAGGTGCCGCTTAGTGCGGCTCTACTTGCGGCGGGCGTGACGTGCAGTAACTGGCGCGATGACGGGGAGGCGCACTTCGCTGCACGACGACGCAGTGAACCCCTGCATCATTTTGTCCTCCATGAATCGGTTACGACGAGTGTCGCCGCCACGATTCGAGTCCTCAATGCCAAGCGTCGGCGACGGGGGTGGGACTACGGGATCCACTTCAATGTGGGTCCAGACGGTCACATCACTCAGCACAATGACCCAGTTCTCGACCGGCTTGTTCACGCCAATCATCTGAATGATACGTCTGCTGGTGTGGAGATCACCAATCCGTACAACCCGAAGTTCGGCGGCGCCCCATGGATCAACGTCATTCCGGGCCCCTGGTGGTGTTGGCGGCCCAAGGGAGCGTCTCGGGTGTACACGCTGCCCACCAACGCGCAGATGCGGGTGCTGGCACCATTGTGCCAGATCCTTTCGATTCATTGCGTCGACCTTCCGCTCTCGTTTCCGACGCGGAATCTCAACCGAAGGAAGAAGAGAATCCAGGGGTGGTCCGATGGCGCGTTGCCTCCCCCCGGTTTCGTTGCGCACAGAGACTTCGCCGCGCATTCCGACGGTCGCTACCTGCTTGAACACGTCATCAACCTCTTGGACGGCGGACCGCCGCCAGCCTCATAAGACAAAGTACTCGCCATGATCACCCAACGTCGCGCCAAACGAATCACCCGCCGAATCGCTCGCCTTCGAGTCCGCCAAGAGGCATTCCGTCTTGTCGACGAGCTTGGCTTGCGTGCGCCGCTGCGCGCGTGGATTGAGGAGATCGCAGAACGGCACGACCTCGACCTCGACCGGGACAACGACGGTGACATCGACTTTGAAGATCTCGTCGAAGCAGCCATCGAAGTCGCGGATGATCTGATCTCACTCGGCAATCCACTGGCGGAGTTTGTCACCGACGTCGGGCTCGAAGCAGTTGGCCGGATTGCCGTGACTATCTACGCAGGTCGCGAAGTCCGACTTGCGCGACGCATCGCACGGCTCGAGCGCCGGCTGCGGCGTCTTTCGCCTGTACCGGAGACGACACCGTCGTCCTCCTGAACCTCGCGGTTCCTCGCACCACTCGCTGCATCATTTTGAGAGAAAAGCCATGACCCCAGAGCAACTTCACGTCACGGGACTCGTCGTCGACATACAAACCGGTGCCCCGCTTGTCGGCATTCGCGTGATCATGCACGACCCGTGTGCAACGCTCGCAGACTCTGTGATGGTCGGGACGACCAATGCACGCGGCGAATTTTCACTGTCTATCTCCTCGACCGCCGCGGGGCGAATGTTGCAAAGCTCGAGCGGCGAGTCGACGTGCGACACGCCGACCGAGTTTCTGTTTTTTAGGGAAGCGACCAAAGTGGGCGAGTCCGTCACTGCGGTCAGCATGGGAGACCTAGTCGAGGGCCGGTTCAGAGATACCTTCAAGATATCGGCGCCCAATCGACGGTTGCAGTCGTTTGCCGTTCGGGGTCGCGTCATCGACGCCAACGGCCGGGGATCTGCCGGTGTGACGGTGATCCTCCTGGACGCAACGATGGGCTCGGGCGCGCGCCTGGGGACCACACAAACTGACGCGGAGGGGAGGTATGTCGTCGCCTATGAGTCCACGGCTGACGCTACCAGCGGCAAGCCGAGTAAGGACCTGCAGATCCATGTGACGAAGACGCCGGACTTCGGCGAGTCGGGGGACCTGGTCGAGTTGGCGAAGTCCGCCGTCGTGTTTGATGCGGCAGCGGACCATACGGTCGATGTCATCGTGGAGTTCGACAACGACCGCTATCTGGGTGCGACGGAGTTCGAGCGTCTCGAGCAGGCGCTCGCGCCACATCTGGACTCCAAGCCGGCGGCTGGGATTGATGCGCAGGCACTCGAAGTGCTGGCGAAGCGTGCCGACGTCTATCCCCCGCATCTCGGGATGTTTGTGCAGGCGGCACGACTGGGCCGAAGCAACACGGTGGCGCTCGAATCATGGTACGCGTTGCTGCGCACCGGCCTGCCCACGGCACTGCCTGAGCTGGTGCGCCAGAGTCGCGAGGGTATCGCCGGAGCGCTACGGGCTGCATACGACCAACGTCTCGTCCCGGTGCCGAGTCCCTCGTTGGTCGCGCCGACAATCGACGCTGTGGTCGCGGAACTCGCATCGCTTCGGATTGACGCGATGCTGCTTTCAACCACCGGTGGTCCGCACACGACCGTACGCGAGTCGATGGACACCAGTGGGCTCGATGTCAGCCAGATTCGCGCGTTCGCAGAGCTCTGGGACGCGCACGACGGCACCAAAGAGGAGTTCTTTACCGAGCTTGCGACAGAGTTCGATCAGAGCGTTGCCACTGCGCTCGAGTTCACCGCGCGAGCTGCCGCGCTGACGGATAATTTCCTTCCCGCGCTCAATGCTCTACAGGCCAGTCGGGCGAGCGGGGCGATCTCCACCCTTGAGGACCTCGCGGCCTGGGACACCAGCCAATGGGTGTCCTTTCTTACGCCTGTGGGTGCGCCCTCTGACCTGCCCGGCGACACACAAACCGACCAGATTCAGCGCTATGCAGAGACAATGAACCGCATCGTGGAGGCGGAGTACCCCATGCAGGTACTTGCTCGAAGGCTGCAGCGCGACACACCACCATCGACTGCGGGAGTCCAACAGTTCTTAGACGCCAACTCCGACTTCGATATCCGTACGAGTGTCATTCCTGTCTACTTCGCCGACAACACGATCTCGCTGGACGAGACGACCGAATCCAATCTCAGGCAGGTGCAGCGCGTCTATGCGGTCGCCCCTCCCTTGCATCGGTACGCAGTCACGCGAGTCCTACTCGACCTGGAGATCGCATCAGCGGCAGAAATTGTCCGGATCGGCCCTTCGTCGTTCGTCGAGCGTTTCGGCGCCAGTTTCGACGGGATTGACCCACGATACAGCGGGGAGTCGATGGCGGGGCAGGTGTATCGGAATGCGGCCGCGCGCAACGGGGTCGCGGTTGCGTTGATGGCTCAGTACGCAGCGCCAACCAATGCAGTCAACATCGCAGCAACTCAGACCGCGCAACTGTCATGGCCCGGCGCGGTGGGCGCCACGCTGGAGAGAATGTTCGGCAATCAGGACTTTTGCGGGTGCGAGCACTGCAAGTCCCAGTTTGGCCCGGCCGCGTACTTCGTTGCGCTACTGGCGAAACTCCAGCACGCGCCCGCCGTTGCCTTGTCGAGTGCGCTCGAGGTGCTCCGCGCGCGTCGTGCGGACCTGCCGGCACTGTTGTTGTCCTGCGAGAGCAGCAACACGGTGCTCCCATACATCGACCTGGTCAACGAGTTGCTCGAGCAACTTGCGACGGGGACAACGCCGCCGCCAGCGAATCAAACGACGTGGTCCCCTGCGGAGCTGCGCGTGCACCCGGAACACGAGATCTCGGCCGCCTACGACGGTCCCGGGGTGGCGACGTTCCCCTGGTCGCTCCCGTTTCATTTGCCCACGGTCGAGACGCGGGAGTACATGAAGGCTCTCGGGGTGCCCCGGGCAGAGTCGATGGCAACGCTCTCTCGCACATTGTCGCCACCGCCCGGTCTGGAAGATGCCGCAGAGGACGCTGACTTGGTCGCCGAGAAGTTCGGGATGACCCGCCTGGAGCTGCAGATCATCTCCGACTCGACCGCGTACGAGACCAGCGTCGTCCCGGACACGTCGGTGCTCGACGCGTGGCAGGTCGCGCCCGCAGGGCCGCTCCCCGGAGGGGTGGGAGCGATTTTGGAGACGACCGGCATCGACTATTCAGAACTCGAGTCCCTTATCGAGCTTCGCTTTCTCAGCCCAGTCGCGGCCCCGCTCTCCATAGCTTCCAATAGCGACGATCCGTCGTGCGACCTTGCGGACCTGATTCTGACCGGTCTGAACGAAGACGCGGCTGACCGACTGCATCGTTTTGTGCGACTGTCGCGTCGCGTCGAGTTGTCCGGCTATGAGCTGAGCACCGCGATCGAGACGCTGGGTAGCGGCACGCTCGACTACGTGTTCGTCAAGGACCTTGCAGCACTGCTCGAAGTCAGGGACCGCCTCGGCCTCGGGTTTTCGGAAGCAGTGGCACTGTGGCGCCGCATTCCCACGTGGTCTTCGCCAAACGAGACATCCCTGTATGACCGCTTGTTCTTGGACCGCCGAGTCGATGGCACGCCCGGTCCGGAGTTCCAGCTCACGGCCGGCGAACCGGCGGTACAGAACGAGCGCCTCACGGCCCACCGCGAGACGATCCGAGGCGCAATTCGGATCAACGACACGGACTTCGATCGTTTGCTCGCTGACCTCGGGCTCGAAGACGCGGACGCGACGTTCGCCAATCTGTCGACCCTGTACCGTCACACACGTCTGGCGAAAGCCCTAGGTGTCGGTGTTGATGGCATGCTCCGACTTCTGCATCTCCTGGGTGTGGATCCTTTTAGTGGGCCACAGCAGACGTTGGCGTTCTTGGCGCTCGTCTCAGAGGTTGGCGCCACATCAATGTCGATCGAGGAGGTCGACTACATCTGCCGAGATCAGTCGAGTGATGAGTCTGGTGTGGCACTCATCGCCGACCAGATCGACGACGTGCTTTCGGCGATTGACGAAGGGGTGTTGGAGATCGACGAGCGCCTCGCCGAGACCCAGACCGGGACCGTATATGACTCTCTTCTCTCGGTACTGGACATCCTGGTGGCCGATCCGGCCGTCGTCTCTGGCGTGATGGCATGGATCGCGCTCCCGGGAGACTTACCGAATCCGGCCACTGAACTTGAAGCGCTGCTCGAGGGGATAGTGCCCGATCCAGGGGCGATGGCAGGCTCCATCGTTCCGATTGTCGACACCGACGACCGGGCGGACGCGCTGCTATTGACCGTGCGGCCGATTCTCATCGAGCGGGAGCGCGAGGCTTTGCTGTCGAAGATTCTGGGCGACTTCGGGGCCATCGCGGCTATTGACGCGCTCGAATTGGCTAGCGACAGGCTCACGATCGGTTTGGTTTCTGTACGCGAGGTCCTTCTGAACGAAGCGCACGTGTCACGCCGTGATGCTGTTGTCCTGTTCCATAAAGCGGCGCTGCTGGTGCGGGGGCTGGAGATCCGCATCGAAGACTTCGAATGGTACTTCGGTGCCCCGCAGGGTCCACAAAGCCTGGACCTCAACGGGCTGCCGCTGTCTCCACAAGACGACGAACAGGGGCGCTTCGCTCAGTGGCGTGCGCTGGCCGTAGGACAGGACCTTCGAGGTTCGTTTACCGACGGCGTGAACGCTCAGCTGGCGATCGAGCAGGACCAAGGCACGGTGGCGGCTGCTGTGGACATCCTGGAGGACGCGACCGAGTGGGGCCGCGAAAACATCGAGTGGGCGGTCGGCGGCGACTTCCTCGACATGACGGTCGGGGACTTCAACGACCCCTTGCTTATCAGGCGAATTCGCGACGTCGCAACTCTCGTTCTCCGAACCGGGGCCTACGTCGCGCGACTCGTGTCGTGGAGCCGCGGGATTCCGCTTGCGGACGATGTTGTCGAGCTGAAACGATCGGTGCGCTCACGCTACGGCGATGGACAATGGGCGTCTGCGATCACGCCGGTCTCGGATCGGATCCGGGAGCAGAAGCGTGACGCCCTTGTCGACTTCTTGATCGGGCGTGGAGACTTCGCGAACGTCCAGGCGATCTACGACGCGTTGCTCGTCGACACCCAGATGAACGCGTGCACGCTGACGTCGCGTCTCAAGCTGGCGATCAGCTCGTGTCAGCTATTTGTGCAACGTGGACTCATCGGACTGGAGTCGGACACAGTACGTTTCTCCGAAGAGTTCGCGAAGTACTGGCCGCGGGCGAAGAACTATCGGGTCTGGGAGGCGGGCCGCAAGGTGTTCTTCTACCCGGAAAACTGGATTGAGCCGGAGCTCCGCCTGGACAAGACCCCGTTTTTCGAGGAGCTGGAGAGCGATCTGGACCAAGGCGAACTTTCGGAAGAGAACGTCGAGCGCGCGTTCAAGAACTACCTGTACCGGCTGGATGAGGTTGCGAACTTGGAGATCGTGTCGATCTATCAGGAAAAGCGGCCGGAGAGTTTTGCAACGACGAGTACGGGTGAATACGTCCGTATGGAAAACCCGCTTGGGACAGTGCACGTGGTTGGCCGAACAAGAACCGAGCCGCGAGCATACTTCTACCGCAAGCGCGTGCTCGACGCTGTTTGGTCGCCATGGTCGCGGATCGAGCTCGAGATCAAAGGGGACAACATCTCCATTGTTCAGTTCAAGGACCGCGTGTTTTTGTTCTGGGCTGAGCTGCAAGGTGTGGCCGTGGGGGACGACGATGACTTGTCGATCGACGAACCGCGCTACTACAGAGCAAACTTCTCGTGGAGCGAAGCCCGCGGAACCTCATGGACGACGGCGAAGTCGATCTCTCCGACCGACGAGAACTTCGTATGGGAGCGACGATCTTTTGTGCTTACGACAAGATCGACTTCGGCCAATCTTGTAATTGAGCTATCGCGCGACGATGTCAATCATTGGCTTCCAAGTTGGGGATTCCGATACGACTGCTGTCTTGAGACTCTGGTTCCAATTGATGTGACGCCTCCAAAGCAGACTCGTTTCGGTCGACCATCTTCACGATCGGCACTTAGTCAGCGGCAAGTCGCGTTCGTGGCCGAAAGATTGGCGATGGTCGAAGGCTGGGACTGGGCGAATGGGGCTGTTGCTCAGGAAAACACGGTGTTGTCTAGCATCTATCAGGACTTCAGTGTCACCCAGAGCTACCAGAACTCACCCTATTTTGGCCGGACTCCGGCCGTGTTCAACGACGGACAGCATGCATTGTATATGCTTCCGTTCCGCGTCCGAGCGGGCGAACCGGTTGGTAGTCCGATGGTCTCCTGGCCCGGTTATGTCCTGGAGTACGATGAACTCGCGGTCGTCGCACCTGAGCCTGCGCCTCGTGTGGAGCCGTCGTACCGCGGCGTCCAGATTGAGCAAGTTTGGGGCGGTGTCGTCCCTGGCGAACTTAGTGTCGGGTCTACAACAGGCGCCAGTCCGTCGGCTGGCACACCGGAGGTCCTCGCGCAGTCCGTCGCTATCGCAGAAGCCGCCTCTAGTGTCGAGGCAATCGCGGGCGCATCAGATCCAATTACATCGTTGTCCGGGAGTTCTTCGAGGAGGTACAGGCTCGACAACTTCAACCATCCATACACATGCGAGATGCTGCGTGGTCTCAATCTGAACGGAATCGATGGGGTGCTCGCCGCATCCGGCAGTGACCGTCGGCAGCAAAGACATCGTCGATACATTACCGACGACACTTCAGACATGTCGTCGAAGTATATTCAGGGTCCGTCGGCGTCGCTCGCCACTGACCCGAAAGACGAGTATGACTTTGGCTTCGGGGCGGCGTACGGGCAGTACAACTGGGAGCTGTTCTTTCACATCCCGTTGCTCATCGCGGAGAGGTTCAGGAGAGACCAGCGGTTCGAAGAAGCGGCGCGCTGGTACCACTACATTTTCAACCCACGACAGGGGCAGGCCGAGGGGGTTGTTGATGCGGCTCGATTCTGGAATATCAAGCCGCTCTACAACGAAGCCACCGACGGCCCCCAGGACATCATTCAGGAGATCTTCACCGGTGGCGACCTGAACGTCGGCAGCAAGGTCGTTCAGGAGTTTTTGGCGAGTATCGCGATGTGGCTTCACGACCCGTTCGATCCGCATGGGATCGCGAGTGTTCGTGCGGGTACGTACCGATGGGTCGTGGTCCGGAAGTACTTGGACAACCTCATCGACTGGGCGGACTCGTTGTTTCGTCGGGACACGATTGAGTCGATCAACGAGGCGACGCAGCTCTACATGCTCGCGGCGGCGATTCTAGGTGACAAGCCGCAGCACCTGGCATCGATCGAGAGCACGCCGGTCGCTTTCGACGGCCTAGACTTTCAGGTGCTGTTCGGGGGGCTTGTCGAGCTTGAATCGTTCAACATCGCGACGCCTCCTGTGCATCCGCCGGGGCCGTCGTTTTCCCCCGGAGGACAGGACGACGACGACGGCTTTCTGCTTGCTGCTGGTGTTGTAGATCCGCCGCCGGAGCCGCTGTGGTGGTACTTTTGCCTCCCTCCGAATCCGCAGCTGCTCGCCTACTGGGACACCGTCAGCGACCGGATGTTCAAGATCCGAAACTGTCAGAACATCGAAGGGGTCACGCGGCAGCTCGCTTTGTTCGCACCGCCGATCGATCCGGCACTGCTCGTTCGAGCGCGAGCCGCCGGGCTAAGTCTCGACTCCGTACTCGCGGACTTGCACGCACCTGTGCCGCAACATCGGTATCGTGTCCTCGCCGCGCGGGCGCTGGATCTGTGCAACGACGTCAAGTCGCTGGGCGCCGCATTGCTGTCCGCGATGGAAAAACGCGACGCCGAGAGCCTGGCCAAACTCCGCTCGCAGCATGAGGTCGCGTTGCATCGACGCGTTCGCGAGGTTCGCAAAGCCCAGATCAAGGATGCTTCGGAGCAGATCAAGGTGCTTGGCGCCCAGACAAAGACGGTGACCGAGCGGCGCAAGTTCTACGAGGGGCGCAAACGGATCAACGGCAAGGAAAAGCGGCATCGTATCGCGATGTGGGTGGCGATGGGGCTGGATATCGGCGGAGCGGTTGCGAAGACTATCGCGGCATTCCCAAAACTCGTGGGTCCGAGACTGCAAGACATCGGAGATGGCGCGGTCTACCTCGCTGAAGCATTGCTGCCGGCCGCGGCCTCGGTTGCGAGGACGGTGGGTCAGCAGGCCCTGACCCAGGCGGGATACGAGCGTCGCGCCGAGGACTGGGCGCATCAAGGGAAGCAAGCAACGGGTGAATTGCGGCAGATCGAGGCCCAAGTCGTCGCCGCGGATATTCGCATCGCGATAGCCGAGCAGGAACTCAGCAACACAGAGAGTCAGATCGAAGACTCGCAGGCCGCTTTCGAGTTCATGCGGTCCAAGTACACCAACGAGCAGCTCTACGGCTGGATGGCCGGCGAGATCTCACAGGTCTACAAGCAAGCCTACAACCTGGCCTATCGCATGGCCTTGTCTGCGCAACAGGCCTATCGCTTCGAGCTGCAGCGCGAGGATTCCTTTCTTGGGGTCTCCTATTTCGACCAGCTCCGCTCGGGGCTGCTCG
>JAESSZ010000196.1 GCA_016763875.1 Nannocystaceae bacterium | reverse complement strand
TGGAACGGCGAGGCCCTCATCGGGAGCGCCTTCGGAGGCGGACGCAGCATCGTAAAACCCGAGGACCTCGATGCCGCCAAAGAAGCGTACGGCAAAGCGGCCGCGGCCTCCGCCAGCGCTGGCGATGAGAAAGACATCCTGCGAGGACGCGCGGAAGAAGGCCTGGCTGCGGTCGCCGACTACCAAAGAGACCGTGACGTCATCTGTACGCACGCGTTTGCGTCGATCGATCACTACAAGGCAGCGGGCGCGGCGGAGTTCCTCGTCAGCGGGCCCTCGGACCTGGCGACTAAGTACAAGTGCAAGCCGTAGCGCCCGGTCGGTGCTAAGTCGGCCCTGACGGCTGCTGGGCCCGGCTCAACTGCGTGAGCCCGGGCCTGCCTGAGTCCGCGTGCATTCGCGCCTCGTTGCAGTATCCTCCGCGCCATGGGCGAGCGCGACCCGAATTTGAATCACTGGGCAGACTTCGCGGCGGAAAAGACGCTGCGTGCCCATCCCGACCGCGAGCAAGTGGCCGTTGCCGCTGGGATCACGCCCTCTGGCGTCGTCCACATCGGCAACTTTCGAGAGGTCATCACCGTCGATCTGGTCGCACGCGCCCTGCGAGACCGCGGCGTCGCCGTACGGTTCATCTACTCGTGGGACGACTTCGACGTGTTCCGCAAGGTCCCCAAGGACGCGCCGCAGCAGGCGATGCTCACCGAGCAACTCGGACGCAGCATTTCAGCCGTGCCCGATCCTTGGGGTGAGCACGACAGCTACGCCTCGCACCACATCGCGGGCTTCGAGACGAGCCTTGCGGCGCTGGGCATATCCCCGGAGTTCATCCGGCAAAGCGCGCGCTATCGGCAAGGCGCGTACAGCGAGGGCATCGCCAAGGCGCTGGCTGGTGCGGACAAGATCCGCGAGATCCTCAACGCCGTCCGTCGTGAAAACGGGGCAAAGACCCTGCTTGCCGACGATTGGCTACCGCTTTCTGGTTTTTGCGACGCGTGCGGCAAAGACCCGCTGAGCTTCAAGTGGGACGGCGCGTGGTCGGTGCACTACGTGTGTGGCGCGTGCCAGCACGAGGCCGACGTGGACCTTCGCGAAGGCGGCAACCTCAAGCTGCCCTGGCGCGTCGACTGGCCGATGCGTTGGGAGGCTGAGAAGGTCTGCTTTGAGCCTGGCGGCAAGGACCACAGTTCCGCGGGTGGCAGCTACGACACCGCGAAGGACATCGTCCGCGAGATATTCGCGTGGCAGGCCCCGCAGTACGTCGGCTACGACTTCGTGTCCGTCAAAGGTCAGGGCGGCAAGATCTCGAGCAGCAAGGGTGGCGTGGTCACCGTCCTGGACTGCCTGGAGGTCTACGAGCCGGAAGTGCTGCGCTGGATCGTTGCCAGCTATCGGCCCAACACCGAGTTTGCGATCTCGTTCGATCTGGACGTGATCAAGATCTACGAGGACTACGACCGCATGCTGCGGCTGGCCTACGTGGGGGACGACGGCGGGCGCAAGGACAAGAAACGACAGACCGCGCGCCGAACCATGCAGCTCTCCGATGTGCAGCATCGGCCGATCGAAGCGGGCACGCCCGCGCCTTGGCTGCCGGGTTTTCGCCACCTGAGTGTGATCGTGCAGATCTTCGAAGGCGACGTGGACGCGACACGAAGGTTTTACGAAGGCGAAGGTCAGACGCTGAGCGAGGAAGAGCGCCGACGGTTCGACGCGCGCACGCAGTGTGTGTGGCGGTGGATCGAAACGTATGCGCCCGACGACTTTCGTTATGAGATCCGCCGTGAACCAGCCAAGCGCGCCGTTGAAGGTGACGCGGCGGTGGCGCTGGGCCGGTTGGTGGCGCTGTTGAAAGCGACCCCCGACGCAGACGACGCGACGTTGGGCGCGAGCCTCAAGACGTTGCTGGACGGGCTGAACGTGGAGCGGGGGGATTTTTATCCTGTGATTTACGACCTGCTGGTTGGGCGCGACCGTGGGCCGAAGCTCTCCACGCTGCTGGCCGCGATGGGCGGGGCGCGCTCGGTACCGCTGTTGAGCGCGTCGCTGGGTTAGGGGGGTCGGTGGGCGTGAGCAACCGACCAGTGAGGATGACAAGCGTTCACCGCATTTCGTCACGGAGGCGACTTTGCAATCGACGGCATCCGACGCAAGACCCCAGGGTCTTGCGTCGAGCTCTGGGCCACCCACTATTTCTAGCGAAGCACTGGCATCGCCATCGCGATTGGCGACGATGCGGGCGATCGGCCAACTTGGTTGGCGCAGACGCGATGTATCTGCCCTGAGGCCCATGGCTCTCGGATGGCTCCCGTCTTGCACTCGCTAGCCCTCGTGCGTCACGAACGAGCAGCGCTGCTCGCAGCCTTCGCGATAACGCTCGCGTGTGGTCAGACAGAGTTCACGCCAGCGGCTCCCCCGGAGTCCACGCAGGTGTCGAGCAGCCGGGTGTGCGTGCCAAACCCGGGCAAGGTCGATGTCCTACTCGTGATCGACGACTCCGCGTCGATGGGTGAAGAAGCCGAGACCCTCGCCCGTAACCTCGCCGCTTTCATGGGCGTGTACGAACGCATCGGCGGGGCCCTCGACTATCGAATTGCGGTCACAACCACGAGCGTCGCAGGTTCCCAGTGCCCGGGTAGCCCCGACGGTGGTGGTTTGATCGCGACGGCTTGCACCCAGCGTGTCGACGACTTCGTGGTCGCCGCCAGCCACGAATCTCTCGCGCTCGACGTTCGCCACACTTGCAACGACCACTGCTCACTGCCCGATCTTCCGATCACGCCGACCGCCGTCGCTGGCGATGATCGTCCACCAAGCCCGCGTCCATGGCTGCAACGGGAGGTCGGCCAGCATAACTTTCCGGACGATGTCGACGCGGGGGCCATGCTGGCTTGTATGGGCCAAGTTGGTGCCGCAGGTTGCGTCTACGAGTCCCCGCTTGAGGCGGCCCGACGGGCGTTGCTGCGCATGCAGGATTCGCAAGACCCAGCGTTCGGCTTCATGCGCGATGACGCTGCATTGTTTGTCATGTTCATCGGCGACGAAGGTGACTGCTCCGTGCGCGAGGCCCACGCGGATCTGTTCGAGGCCGACGGAGACACGGCATTATGGGAATCCGACGAGCCCACCAGTGCGATTTGCTGGCGTGCGGGCATGCTTTGCGAGGGAGGCCCCGGAAAGTTCGACGACTGCCACGCGGCGAACGTAGGGCGCGACGGTGACCCGAGCACAGCTGTCGACGCGGTGCTGAGGCCGGTGGACGACTACCTGGACCTTCTGGAAACGATCGACATCAACAAGCGGCGGCTCGGTGGGCTCGATACGCAGCGCGTGTTCATTTCCGCGGTCGCTGGCGGGAAGATCAGCGACGATGCCGTGTTTCAGGACAGTCTTGATCCTGCATTCCAAGCCGCATTTGGAATCGGTCCGGGTTGCATGACTGGGACAGCGACGGGGCTCCCTCCCGGTCGGGTCGCTGAAGTTGTCCGGGCATTCGAAGAATACAACGGCATGTCCGCGACAACCTGCAGTGCGGACTGGACCCAGGCGCTGGCGTGTGTCCCCAATGCCTGGCCGCCGCCCACGCGCATCCCGTGTGCGGAGTTCTGCGTCGCCGACGCAGACCCGAGCACGACCGTGCTTGAGCCGGACTGCGTCGTCACGGAGACGCGCGGCGGTCAGACCCACAGTATCCCGGCGTGCACCCGGAACGAGCAGGACGAGTGGGACTATCCCGATGGCGCGGACACCTGCGCGCGGTGGTTTCTCGGCGAGGACCGGCCGGAAGCGTGCATCGAAGCCGAGTTCAACGTCGGCTGGACCGTGCAACGGCAACAGCGCATCTGGGAAGGCGGGTGCATCGAAGTGACTTGCACGGTCTCCGCCACGCCAGACATCGATTGCCCCTAACTCTGGGGATGCCACTTTGTGACGCTGCCTGCCTGGACTCCGACCGCGCGGAGGGCGACCAGACGCGGGTCTGGACAACCCGCGAACGAGCTAGGAACGTGGCCAAAACCACATCCGCTCGGGCACAACGCGCTGATATCGAGCGTGCCAGGCGGCGCCACTCCAGGCAAAAGTGGCGGCGTAACGTTCGTCCGAGTCGACATCGATTCCAGTCGCGTTCAACGGTGGCACGATGTCGCCAAGCACGGCCTCCATGTTGCCCGGCACCCGGTACCGGATCGGCTGTCGAATGCTCGCCCCATCCCGGCCTACCGCGCGCTCGGGAGGTTCTGACGACCCGTTTGGAGGCGGCGGAAGTTCCTTGGGCCACGCGTTGGATGGAGCCCCATCGACGCGGAACATGACGATCGTCAACTCGTCGGGAGTCCACGGTTCGGCGTCGGGGTGGTCCCAAGCGACCAGTTCGTTGTGCAGTTCCGTAAAGGCCTCCGGAGCTTTCGCGCCACCCGAGCCAAAACCGTACATCGACACGCTATAGATGCGGCCCTCGTACGTCACGCCGATCGCGGCCTCGGCCGCATCGCTGCCTGAAACTAGATTGGTGCGTTCGGGAAAGCTCGACAGCGTTGCGTTTGCGCGCTCAAGCACTGCTTCGGCCTCTTTCGTGGAGAGGCGAGCCTGCATGGGTTGGGCGCTGTCCCCTTGTCCCCGCGCGAAGATGACCAGGCCATCGGCGTACAGTGTGAACTCGGGCACACCAGCCTGCTGCAGCGAACCGCCCCATTGCCCATGTTCGGACAGTCGAACCAGAGGCACACGGATTGCTGTCCCCGGAGCTGGGCTGAGGGCGGGCGCAGAGGGGTCGGCGAGTGCGACGACCGCTGGAGACTCAGGGCAGCGCGGCGCGGAAGCACGACAACCGCCAAGAAGGGAGGCCAGAACAAAGAATGTAGCGCTACGGTGCATTTGCGGACTCCGGTGAGGGTCTGCCTGCGGAACGCCTCTCGAAGTGAATGCCTTACATGCGCGTTGCGGCCATCCAACTCATCGGGGTGCCGAGGGGCCAACTCGGGTGCGGCGAAGAAAAAACACCAGCGCCGGATTCGCCGGGATCACTTTGCCTGTGAGGTGCACTCAACCTATCGACGACCAATGGGACTCTCCGTGCAGCAACGAACTTCTCGACCTTTTCTTGCGTTGACGCTCACTGTTGTTGGGGCGTGTTCATCCGACCCCGTGACCAATGATGCGGACGACACGGGTGGTGACAGCACGACAACCGGGCATACGACGCAGGCTCTTGCGACCGATACGGGCGACGCCCAGACCGGGAGCACGACCCAAAGCGGTGCGAGC
>JAESSZ010000195.1 GCA_016763875.1 Nannocystaceae bacterium | reverse complement strand
GTTGTACCACCAGAACATCTTGGCGCAGGTGAACCTGTCGTCGCGCAGCTTGGCCGCATCCCAGATCTTCTCGCCTTGGACCAGGGCGTTGGACTGCCGCCACAACCACACCTGCGCCATGTCCCGGAAGAACCAACCGTTGGCGACACAACCGTGCTCGCTTGGCAACGTGCCGGTCACGAACGTCGACTGCACTGAGCAAGTCACCGCTGGGGTGATCGTGGTCAGCGGCACGGCCTTGCCACGCTCGGCCAACGCACTCAGACGCGGCGTGTCTTTACCGAGGTGACGCGCGGTGAGGCCAACCACCAGCAGTACCATCGTGCGCTGCATCAGGCGTCGACGACCGGCTTCTGACCACGCAGCACCGAGTTGCCCTTGAACAACTCGTTCTGGTCCACGGACAGCTTGGTCTCGACCACCGTCTCGTCGAGCCGGCCGCTCTGCGCAAAGAAACGCACCGGGTTGTTCCAGACGATCGTCGTGATGACGTCCTCATCGATCCCCGCCTCGCGCATCGCCGCCACCGTCTTGGGCACCTTGAGCGGGTCGCTAACCCCCCAGTCCGCCGCACTGTTGATGATGATGCGGTCCGATCCGTACTTCTTGACGAGTTCCACCATGCGCAACTCGTCCATCTTTGTGTTGGGATAGATCGAATGCCCGGCCCATGCCCCGCTCGCCAGCGTGTGAGGCAGAGTCTCTTCGTTGTTGTGGTCGATAAGCGTCAGCTCCATGGGGAACTTGAGTTCTTTGACGCGCTCGATCGTACGCAGTGTGCCGTTCTTTTTGTCGCGATGCGGCGTGTGGATCAGGATCGGAAGCTCGTACTCGCGAGCGATCTCGACCTGCGCCGTGAAGTACTTGTCCTCGGCCTCGGTCTGGTCGTCGTAGCCGATCTCCCCAATCGCAACCACGCCGTCTTTCTCGGCGTACAGCCGCACGAGGTCGATGACTCCGTCGGCGACTTCGGGGTTGTTACATTCCTTCGGGTTGAGCCCCATCGTCGCGTAGTGACGAATTCCGAACTGCCCGGCACGAAAGCGCTCCCACCCTAAGAGCCCCAAAAAATAGTCCTCGAACGAACCCACGTGCGTGCGTGGTTGACCGAGCCAAAACGCGGGCTCGACAATGGCTGCAATGCCAGCGTCAGCCATGGCCTGGTAGTCGTCCGTGGTCCGGGACGTCATATGGATATGCGGGTCGAACATCTTCATGTCGATTTCGCCTTCGCCAGCTCAGTGATGTGCTGGATGTCTTGCGGGACGGCTCGTCCGGCCGCGCTGCGTTCGTCGCCGAAGTCAGTGGCCATACGAACCATCTCGTCGTTGACGCGCTGCGCCAGGCCCACAATGCGGTCCACGGCCACCTCCATGAACACAGCCTTGAGCACGACTTGGTTGTAGTTGAGCTCGGGAAAATGGTCGCGAACAAACGGGTTGTCGCAGGCGATGGCCTCAAAGACATCAACCGAGCTTGTCCGGCACAGGTCGATAGCAACGTCGACGAAACGCGCGGGACCGGGAAGAATCGAGGCCATGCGCAGCAGACTGATCTGCTCGCCTTGTTCGCCACGCCGCAGCAGAGGCTCTACCACGCCAACGTGCTGCGCCTCGGGCAGTGAGGCACACGCACTGAGCACGAGCGACGCTCGACCAAAGTCCCACAGACACCATTGCTGGTAGGCCGGTCCCTCGGGCAACGCAGCGCGCTCGGTTCCCGTCAGGGCAACGTGGTCCGAGCCGAGTTTGCGCGCGGCCCGAGCGATCGCAATACGCAGCTTGGTCGGCTGCGCAGGTGAACCCAGACTAGCCTCCGCTTCGGCCAGCCAGCCGGACTGCGCCTCGCTCCCGTACTGCGCCACAACTTGGGCGAGCAACTGCGCTCCGGATGACTCAGCACTCGACATCGCGCACGCACCATACCTGCGCATCTCGCACGAAACCAGGTGCCTCTGGCGACCGCTATCCTCCGCCTGAGACGCCGATGAAGTGCGGCGCGAGACACGAGCCCGCTCGCGCTTGCACCGGTCGTGCGTTGGCACTGTACTGCTCCCGAAACCTCGCGATGCGCTCGGCGGACATGGTCACCGACTCGACGAGCACGTTCCACGTGACGCTCTCGGTGCACGGCGGCGTCGTGAGCGAGCCGTGATACTGGTAGTGAACGAGCGAAGCGGGCAGTAGGTCGGCGGGGTTCACCTGCTCGCCGACGTACTCGTGTTCCACCCCATCGGCCTGTTTGGGCAGGTGGTGCCAGGGATCATCGGCGGAGTTGTCTTCGCCTTCATCGAAGAACACGGCCACGACCGCGTAGTTGCCAACGTCGTCTTGGTGCACCAAATGCAGCTCTAGCGCATGCGCGTGCCCGGATTCAGTGTGTTCGCTCGGACTGTGAAAGTGATACTGGAGCAGTCGAAAACTGTGGTCACCCACCATGATGCTGCTCGCGGCGCGGTGGTTTACCTGAATCGAATGACCGTTGTTGACGACGCGTAGATCGTCGGGTTTGTAGGCGATGGCCAACGCGTCCACGTCCGACTTCGCGATCGGACGCAGGTCAATGGGCGACTGCGCCTGTCCGGTCGCACACTTCGCGTAGTCTCCCGACAGCTGGCCCCAATGGACAGGCGCTCCGGGGCCCATGTAGCCCCACGCGTGCATGTCCTCTTGCGCCTCGCCGTCGCCGGTCGGCGTCTTGCTCGTCGTGCCCGGCGTGCAGGCGGCTAACAGTGAAAAAAGAGCGATCGTGGAGCGCATCGGTAGCCTGCCTGGATCAACGTTGAACCAGGCAGATGTTACCGCGCCGCGCACCGGTCGTTTTCCGTGCGGGGCCAGGTGCCCGCGCGTAGTGCAGGTCTCTGCGTCAGACTTTGACCTCGTTGCTAGCCGCGGAGAGCTTGAGTCTAGCCATTGCCAGGTTCCCCTGACTTCGACTGATTGCGAGGTAGAGAAAGAGAGTATCGCCGACAGGTCGGATAATGTGGTACTGCGATTCAAGGGTGATCAAGATGTCTTCGATCCCACCCGAGATGCCCAGGTCGCGCATCACCTGGGCCTTCGCTTTCATCACACTCATGTTGCCAGCCGCGGCGATCTCCACGTTGAGCCCACTACCGGCTGTAGCGAGGCACATGCCGCTCTCGTAGTCCACGAGTGCGACAGCAAGAGTTCCGGCGACCTCTCCAAGAAGGCCTTCGACGATAGTTTTTACGTTGTTCATATCGAGTGTTCGCTGTTGTTCTATGTGTGTTTGTCGCAAGTCCGCAGACCCGCGTGTGCTCGAGTACTTCGAGCCGAAATCCGGAGGCGGTGGCACCATTGCGAGGTGACAGCCTTTCGTTCTCGCGGCCGGGCGGCGGGCCGCCATCGTGCCAATCTCCGTGCTCGCAGAGTCGTAATCTCCGCCCAAATGACGACTGATGGCCTCGTCGAGCGCGCCGCCCACAAGTCGACGTAACATCGACTTGTGCGATTTCCTCGCGAGGTCGACGACATTGGTCCCCACCGTCTCTGCATAGTCGGTCCGGTGTGAAGCAAGGACGGCGCCGGCGTCGAACACGTGCGTCGAAATGTGTCCGGGACAGCCTCCCGAATCCTCGGTCTGCACGTGATAGACGCGGCCGCCCCGCTGGACGTTGTGGTTGTACCCTATGGCCATCGCACGCGCGGTATGGCGCGTTTTGGACTCTCGGGCGCGCGCTGGCAGGCGCGGAGCGCCGTCAGTCACCAGCTTTGCTCGGTCAGTTTGCATTCCGTCTCGTGTGCGTTCTTGGCCAGGCGCTGGCGTCCGGGAGCGGCCGGATTTGGGCCACAAAATGAGTAACACGACTTACGACATGTTCATGACCCGAGGATCCGATAGGGGCAAGAACAAAGTGAACGTCGTTCCGCCCTAGATTGCGCTCGGAGCGCCCAAATGGGCCAGGGGGCCCGCTAGTGTACCGCTAGTGTACCGTTAGTG
>JAESSZ010000194.1 GCA_016763875.1 Nannocystaceae bacterium | reverse complement strand
GCCTGCATCTTCTGCTGCTCGACGATGTGTTCCTCGTAGCGACCGTAACGCGTAAACAACAGAATCGTGCGGGCCCCCACGGCGAGCTTGTCTCCGGAGTGCAGTGGCGCTTTGGCCACCCGAGCCCCGTTGACGTAAGTGCCGTTGCGACTGCCAAGGTCCTCGATGGTGTACTCGTCGGACTTCGAACAGTTGATGCGCACGTGCCGTCGCGAGACTCCGTCGTCTTCGAGCACGCCCGGGCCTTCGACATCGCGGCCCAGCTCGACCCCGTCTTCGACCGGGATCAGCCGCCCAGCTTCGGGACCCACGAGCACCACAAGGTGCGCGGGCCCAGGTAGGGTGGCGGTCTCACTCGAAAGCGTGCCGCGTCGCGAACGAACACTGTGCGTGGCGGTGTGGGTCTCCTCGGAGGAAGGGGGACCGCTTCGTTCGTCGTCGGATGCCACGGTTGATCGCGAATCGATCGCTACAGTTGATCGGCACTGTTGATCGCTACAGTTGATCGCTACGGCTGTCACCCTATCACTGGTGCGCGCCGCCCACCGCCGCCGCAAAACGACGTCTTTGGCGGTGGATGACACTCAATGTCGGGGCATGTATGGGCTCGTCCCTCGCGTCGCGGTACCATCCGCGTCCGCGAGAGCTACGCGCGTCCACTAGAGCCATGAGCAAACCCCGAACGAAGCAACCCGCCCGACCTGCTGTGGCGTTGTGCCGCGCCGTGGACGAGAGCTTCACGACCGCGCTGCGGCGGGATCCCGAGGCTAAACTGGAGCCCGGACTCGCCGCGGCGCAGCACGGTGCCTACCTAGAGGCGCTGGAGAGGGCAGGGATTCGGGTGGTTGTCCTCCCGGCGTTGGCTGGGGCAGGGGACGGCTGTTTTGTGGAGGATACCGCCGTGATTTTGGGCGGGCACGCGCTCATCACCCGCCCAGGTGCCGAAAGCAGACGCCGGGAAACCGAATCGATCGCGCGCGCACTGTCTGGGTGGTGCACGGTCTCGCACATGGAAGGCGGCGGTACGCTGGACGGGGGCGACGTCCTTCGCATGGGCCGACGGCTGATCGTCGGCCTCTCGCGGCGTACCGATCGCGCGGGCGTGATGGCGTTGGCCAGTTTCGCCGCGCGCACCGGGGTTATCGACGAGGTGATGCCGATCGAGGTGCCGAAAGGACTTCACTTGAAGGCGGCGATGACCGCGCTGAGCCACGCCGAGGTTGTATTGGATCCGCGCGCATTGGAGCCGGACGCAGCAGCGGCTGCCATGGGGCGACTCGGAATCGCGGTGACAGTCGCCGAGGAAGCGACGGGCGCAACGTGTTGTGCCTAGGCGATCGGGTGCTCGTATCGAGTTCCGCGCCAAGGACCGAGCGCGCGCTCAAGCGGCGGGGCTTTGTCGTCGAGACCGTGCCCATGAGCGCATTTCATACTGCCGATGGGGCACTGAGTTGCCTGTCGCTGCGGCTGGCGGCGCCCGGCCACTGGTGCTGCTGACGCCCTGGGCGTGTTCGTTTTGGCAGCGTGCGTCGCTGGGCAGACCGCGCAGCGGCGCTCGGGCAAGTCGCCCAGTGGTGCGTGCGGGCGCGGCCGCTGCCGCGTCTTGGGAGGCCCATGTTCGCAGGACTCCGCGAGCGCTGGTCTGGCACGGCGTTCGCCTTTCTATGTGGGCGGCTTTCAAAGGCGCGGCATCGTGAAAACTCCATCAACTGAACAGTCTGTGACCCATCAAACGCAACGTACGTCCACCCTCGGCGCGCCCCGTCTTTCCCTGGTCGGCATCGCGATGAGTGCGCTGCTGTGGGGTGCAGCGGGGACGACGACACGGACCCGCTGGCGACGCCGACCGCAGGGATGACGGCCGGTCTGTCCGGCACCGCCAGCGACGATGACGACAGCGACACTGGCGAGGATCGTGGCGAGGATCGTGGCGAGGACAACGAGGATGGTACGGCCGAGGGAGGGCAGGACGATGACACCGACGGTCCGGCGCCCGATACCGGAGCGGATACTGGCGACAGCGACGGTGACGACAGTGGACCCATGATCCCCGATGGCCCGTGGGGCGCGTGCGCGGAAGCGGTGCCCGCCGGTTCTCCCACGCCTCCCGCCGCGCCCCCGTACAGCGGCGGGACGTGCCCAGCGATTGCCCCCGGATACGTCACGAACTTCGTTGCCGGAGGAAACAACCGCGAGTTCGCGTTTGTGGTGCCGTCCAACTACGACGAGAGCAAACAGTATCCGCTGGTGATCGCCTGGTACCACCTGTCCGGAGATGCCCAGGAGTTTCTCGATACGATTGGCGCCCAGGCATTGGCTGACACCACGCAGACGATCTACGCCGTACCGCAAGCGACCGGGAACTTCGACTTCGTTTGGCCAAGCACGCCGTTGGACAACGGCCAGGCCAGCGTCGACCTGGCGATGTTCGACGACATGCTCGCCTGCATCTCGGAGCAGTACAGCGTCAATCCCTACTGCGTCGGGTCGGTTGGCGTGTCTGCGGGCGGGCTGTGGACCAGCTATCTGGGGCAGCAGCGCGGCCAGTACCTTTCGTCCAATGTCGTGATCTCAGGCGGACATCCGGCCGACATCGGCTGGTGGGGCTGGTCTCCCTCGCCACACAAGTTCGCTTCGCTGGTGTTGTGGGGAGGGCCGACGGACGAACTCATCATCAACTTCCACGCCGCCTCGACAAACCTCGCCAGCGAGTACGCGGGCGATGGGCACTTCGTGCTCCGGTGCGAGCACACCGGTGGTCATGGCGTTCCGCCGCCCGACGTCCCGGGCGACCCGCCACCGTTCGATGTGCTGTTCGAGTTTTTCCTGGCGCACCCGTACTGGGTGGACAACGGAAACTCGCCGTACCTCACCGAGGGGCTTCCGCCCGAGTACCCGTCGTATTGCGCGCTGTAGCTCGACTGAGGAACGCTTCAACCTCGGCGCGCTCGTCCGCCTCGCGGGGCAAGGCCGCCAGCGCCGCCTTCGCGTGGACCACAGCGTCATCGCGGCGCCCCTGCGCGCTCAAGGCCTGAGCCAAGTACCACCGACACGCGGCGATGTCCTCGGGGCGATCCAAGCGGACGAGGTGCGCCCACGCATGTTCGAGCGTGGCGATGGCGTCCTGGTGCTTGCCGCTCGCCCGCAGCAACTCGCCGATCCGCATGTCCGCGGTCGCGACGTTCTCGCCATTTTCCCCGGCCACCGCGACACAGATCGCACGGTTGCGCCGCATCAGTTGGATCGCAGCGTCGAGGTTCCCGCGTTTCTCAGCGACCACGGAACGGTTGAACGTCATCACCGCGATCATTTCGCTGTTGTCGGCGGCGGATGCCTCGGCGATCTTGAGCGCCCAGTCCGCGGCCTCGACCGCCTCATCCAGTCGTCCCTCGCCCGCCCAGAGCACCGCCAAGATCGACCGTGGCCAGGCGAGATCGGGGTGGTGCGGACCGTACGTGGTTTGAAGCAATCGGATCGCGGTTTCGTAGCGTTGCGCGGCTTGTTTGTGCTCGCCGCGGGCGCGGTGGATCGCGCCCAGGCGTTCATGCGCAAATGCGGTGCTCGGCGCCTGGGGACCTTCCGCGAGCTCCAAAACAGCCAGGGCGGTGCTCGCCAGCTCAAGGGCATCGTCGAGCCGGCCCTGGTTGCGCGCCACGGAAGACAGCGCAGTGAGCGTGTCGCCGTACTCTCTCGAGACGGTCGCGTCCGCCGCTTCGAGCATCGCCTTGACCTCGTGCAGGCGGGTTTGGGCTGCCTCGAATCGGTTGCGGCCCAGAAGATTGAACCCAAGGTTGACCCCGATGCGCGCACGCAGTGCGGCAGGTGCATCGGGCAGGGCGAGTACCCGTGCGGCAAGCGGGATGAGGGCGTCGATCCCCGTGGGCCCAACGGTTTGCTCGCGTGCGTCCATCAGTCGTGGCATGAGGCGCGCCGCTCGGTTCGCGCGCTGTGCAGACAACGAGGTCAAGACCGCCTCGGTCAGAAGCGCATCGGCCTCCGCGTAGTGCCCCAAGTCCAGTCGCACCTGGCCCGCGACGCCCAGCGCCTGGGCGACAAGCGGCAGGTGCCCCGTCGTCCGTGCCGTAGCCAGCGCGGCGAGGGCTTGCTCCACGGCTTCGGGAGTCACGTTGACGCGAAACCGTGCCTCAAGTCGGTGCAGCCGCAACTCAACCCCCGCAACGGCGGCGCGCTGAGCTGCGTTGAGGCCGAGCAGGTCGTCTTTTGCGTCGGTACACGCCGCGGGGTCAGGCAACTGGGATACGTCGCGGCGCGCTTGCAATGAGGTGAGCCCGCTGGAGGGGAGCACCGCATCGAGCCAGGTCCGCGCATGCATGGCCGTACGTTCCAAGCAGGCCACGCGTCGCGTTTGCGTGTTGGCGTTCACCGACGAGGCGTGTTCGCAAACCGTATCGCGAGCGTCGCTCCAATCGCTCGCGTACGCGTCGAGTTGTTGTGCGAGCTTGGCCTGCGTGCCGTCTGGGTCCTCGCCGCCCGGGCTGCCTGACCCGACGCGGTGCAGGTTCGAAAACAGCGCGTCGGTCGGACAGGGAACCTGCCCGCCGGTTTCCTCCAAGGCGCCCCCCCACACGACCCCCAGGGGCACCAGCGCGGCGAGGCCGATGGCACCAGCGATCCAGTGCGACCGCCGTCGGGGGGCGGCCGCTTCCGCGAGTGCCCGACGGAACTGCTCGATCGTCGGGAATCTGTCCGTTGGATCGCGTGATAATGCGCGCTGAATGACGCGGAGAACGGCGGGGGCGATTGGACGCGCGGCGGTGGGGAGTACGCCGTCGAGTTTTCGGGTCAGCAATGCGTCAAGATCGCCGCCGCCGAATGGCAACCGACACGCAAGGGCTTCGAACAACGTCGCCGCCAACGCAAACTGGTCACACGCCGCTGTGGCCAACCGTCCCTCGTGCTGCTCGGGCGCCATGTACTGGGGGGTGCCGAGTATCGTGCCCGCCGCGGTGCCGTGCGACGGACCTGGACTTGGATCTTGACTTGGCACGGGGGCGCCGTGCGAGTCCCCGAACGAGGCCAGCAATTGCGCCATGGGCTCGGTGGCCTGGAGTTCCAACGACCCGGCGACCTCCTGGGTGCGGACGAGTCCAAAGTCGACGAGCTTGGGCAGGCCATCGTGCGTCAGCATGATGTTGTCCGGTTTGATGTCCCGGTGAACCAACCCGGCCGCATGCACCGCCGCGAGGGCCCGCGCGACGCGGTCGACGACCAGCAGAATATCCGTCGCCGCGGGGGCGCCGTTGCCCTCGGTCAGCCACGCACGGACCGAGCTACCCCGCAGATACTCCATCACGATGTACAACGCGCCCGGCTCACCGTGGGCATCGCGGCACATCTCATCCTGCACGAGGCCAAAGTCGTACACCTGCACCACCCCGGGGTGGGTCAGTGCCGCCAGTGCTCGGGCTTCACGCGTGACCCGCCCCCGGGCCGCGGCGTGGTCGCCCGAAGGCAGCGAGACGATCTTGATCGCGACATCGCGGTCGAGTTTGGGATCGCGGGCAAGTAACACCGAACCAAACGCCCCTTTGCCCAGGCGTCGAGCAATCTCGTACCGGCCAAGTTCTGGCCACCGGCGTCGACCGAGCAGGCCCTGAGTCACCCGCGCGAGCGCCAGCCGCTCGGCCACACGAGCATCTCCAGCGCGCGCATCGCCGTCGGGAGCATCCCCGGGGCCATCGCCCTCCGCCATCCAGTCGAAGGGAGATGATCCCGTCAGCCCGTCGCCGGTTTCCGACGTCAGTTGCACCGTGTCCCTCCCGCCAGCTGGCGGGGGACTGCGGTCGCGATGGCCCCCCACAGCCCGCGATGTTACCAGCCTGGCCCCGCGCACGTGGCGGGCACCGACGCTCGTGGGCTTCCTCGGTCGAACGTGTCGGGGCGGTGGTACCTTGGCGATCGGTGGGCGACAACGCCAGTGAGAACGACAATGCTCTGCTCGAAGCGTGGCGGGGCGGAGATCGCGACGCGGCAGAACAATTGTTGTCGCGTCACTTTGCGACCGTGTACCGGTACTTCCTCGCTCGGCTCGGCGCGCACGCGACCTCGGACGCCGAGG
>JAESSZ010000193.1 GCA_016763875.1 Nannocystaceae bacterium | reverse complement strand
CACCACTGTCACCGGGTAGGATCTCCGCGGTGGACTGAATCACGAGACCCTTCTTGTCCATCTGCGACTTGATGCGGCCGAGGAAGTCCTTGTAGGGGCCCTGCGCATCGGCGATCTCCAGACCCGCATGCCCGCCGAGCTGACCGGTGCCCGAGATCTCGCCACCCTTGATAGCCCACAGCAGGCCAGCGCCAGCGTGCCCAACGGCGGCGACCTTCATCCCCGGGAAAGGCTTCTTCTCCGACAGTTTCAGGTACGGGAGATCGGGCGGAGGATCTGTGAGCTTGATGAGCGCCAGGTCGTGCTGCACGTCGACCGCGAGCACGTACGCGTCCAGGGGATCGCCGGCTGGCACGAAGGCCGCCGTTTCGGCGGAGTGTTCCCCAAGCACCACTTTGGCTTTGATGCGCAGGCCCTCGCGCTCGCCACCGTCGATGACGTGATGGTTGGTGAGAATGATGCCCGAAGGATCGATGATCGAACCGGAACCGACGCTGCCCGACACACGGATGACCACGGTCGCCGCGCCGACTTGCTCGTACAGCGCGCCCATGTCCTTCTCGATAAGTTCCTCATCCTCCTCGATCTTCGGCAGCGCGGGGATCGGGCTCAGCACTTGCTGAGGGTCAAGCTCGGGCGGGTCTTCTTCGACGGGCGGCTCCTCCACGACGGGCTCCTCCACCGCAGCGACGACCGGGGCCGTCACACCGGAGTCGCGCGTCAGCCAGTACGCCGCACTGCCGCCGCCAACCAAGAGCACGACCGCCCCGACGGCCAGGCCGATGGTAGCGCCGCTGGGACCCTTGGCCGCCTGAGGGCTGCCGTTACCTGCAGGCGAGCCCGGCACCACCACTGGCGTTTGCGCTGCAGCAGCGCGCGCCCGTCGGACTTCGGCCATCGCATTGGCGCCGCCCATGACCGTGCCTCCGGATGCTTGAGGCTGACCGCCGACCACGTTCGCCACCCGGAAGGTCGTATTGCCGCACTTGAACTCGTCACCGGCGGAGACCGCAAACTGCGGAAGCGGGTTTCCACCCTTCCAAGTCCCGTTGCTGCTCCCGAGATCACGAACGACGATCTGGCCGTTGCGGAACTCGATCTCCGCGTGCGTCGCCGAGCACTCGCCGTCGCCCGTGGTGAGCTCGCCGGCATCGCGCCCGATGACGACGCGAGCCGCTGCGAAGGAGAACTGCTGCGCCGCGCGTCCAGGGGCCTGCATCTCGATGACGTAGTAGGGTTGTTGGCTCATCCAGCGGTCTCCGTCGACGGTCCTGGCACCGTACCAACGCACGAGCCGGCCGGGGAGGCGCGGATTGGGACGCCGGCTGTGGCTCCACGGCAACCCGGCGCGACACGCCAGCTTCGCCCACCGGCCATTGGGACAATGGAAGCGACCGTTCGGCGGAGCCACATACACCTGCAGGGCGGTTTGCGCGTACGAACACCGAGCACCCATGCGCGCCTCGAGCAACCACGCCCCGTCCGCCTCACCGCTGCACGCAGTTCCCGACGACCCGTCACGAGAGGCTCAACTGGTCGTCGTGGAAGGCCCGTGCGCCGGTCTTCGTTGCGCGCTGGACGGGCCGGAACTCCTCATCGGCCGCTCGCAGTACGCCAACCTCCGCATCAGCGAATCCTCGCTGTCCCAAACCCACGCCAAGATCGTGGCCGAGCGGGAGGGCTCACGCATCGTCCACAAGCTCGTCGACCTGGGCTCGACCAACGGCACGTTCGTCGAGGGAAAACGTATCCGCGAGCGACGCCTGTCTCCGGGTGACCGCATCGCGGTCGGCCGCGTGCAACTCGTCTACGACTGCGGCTTGCTGGTCGTCCCGGACAATCCACAGGCGCTGCAGCGAATCGCCCCTGCGGCTCCCGGTCTACGTTCCCCTGCGGTCGTCGAAGTCGGCCCTCGAGCAATGGCGCCAGACGATCCGTGGGCCATGGTCATCGCAGCCCTTCGCTTTGGCCGACGCTATGCCCTGCTGCTCGGACTCGGCACGGTCCTGGGCACCGGTCTCGGCGTTGGCTCGTACTGGGTCTCGCAACCGAACGTCACCGCGAACTTCCGACTTAGCCTTGTCGGTGCGCCGCAAGACAACCCCGTCGAAACCCAACGGCGCAACAACCTGCAGTTTTTCCGCACCCCGGGCGAGAACTTCACCCGGCCCGCGCTCATCGCCGACGCCTTGCGAGAACTCGGCGACGACGACGTCAGCGCGAGTGAGATTCGCGACGTCAAGGGCCGCCTGAGTTTATCTAAGCGCGGGCAGTACGTTTGGGCGGGGAGCTTCACCGCCCCCAACGGTGTCCAAGCCCTAGACTACCTCGACGTTCACGTGCGGCAATTTCTCGAACGCGAAATCGACGCGCCGCTCAAAGGCCTAGTCAACGAGGTCGAAACTCTGACCGCCGAGGTCGACGACGCCAAGCAGTCGATGACCGCCCTTGAGCTGTCCAAGGCCGAGTGGTCACGCGAGGCCAAGGGGGTGATTCCCGATCAGGCCGCAGCCCTTCAGCAGTTGGTGTTCGACCTACGGGTCGATCTGTCTAAGGCCAACGCCGCCGTCACCGTCGCCATCGCCGACCGCAAGCTGGCTAAGAAACTACTCAGCAGCGAGGACCCGCAGCGCCAGACGTTTCACGAGCAAGCACGACCCTACGCCCAGCGCATCGCGGAGCTCAAGGCGGAGGTGGCCGAGGCCAAGGCCGCCAACAAGGGGCCAATGCACCCCGATGTGCTGACCCGCCAAGCCGAGATCGCCCGATTGCAGGGCCTGTATAAGAACACGCGCGAGCGCGGCTCGACCCGCATAACTAAGTCCAAGAACCCGGCGTACGCGGTGCTTCGGTCGCGGTACGAGGTCGCGAAGACCGACGTGGCCAACGCGCAAACCGAACGTGCACGGCTGCAACGGGACCTGACGCAAGCTGAGCTGTCGGTAGAGCAGCTACCCGCGCGTGAAGCCGAGTACGCCGAACTCATGCGTGACCTCGAGGTCATGCGCGAGCGACACAACGGTGCCGCGTTGAAGCTGCAAACTAGCGAGGTGCGCCTGCAGTTGGAGCGGTCACAGGCAGACGCCCGCTACGACATGCTCGCGCCTCCGAACGTCGAGCCGACCTCGAAGGCGCGAGTATTGCTGCTGCGCGGCGGGCTCGGGGCGATGGTCGGGATAATCTTGATGCTGTGCATCGCGATGCTCGCGGAGATGCGTCGAGCGATCGCGGCACGCGTCGGGCCCGGTGGTCTGTGGGGGTGACAGCAACGCGCTCGCGCAATTCAATTGGGCGGGGACGCGGATCGTGGGCGGT
>JAESSZ010000192.1 GCA_016763875.1 Nannocystaceae bacterium | reverse complement strand
GGCTACCCCATTGGCTACGACGACGGCGTTGCTGCGGGGCACGAGGACGGCTACGGCGCTGGTTACGACGACGGCCGTGCAGACTGCGAGCAGTAGGTTTCTGTCGAAAGTTCAACCTGCCGCGAACTCGCGTGACCCAGGTGTATGGTGCGGCGTGGACCCCCAGTTCGCCCCCGATCTCGACGCCTACTGCGACCGCATCCACTACTCCGGGCCGCGCACGCCAACCTTGGCCACGCTCAACGCGATCATCGCGGCGCATGTGCAGACGATCCCATTCGAGAACCTGGACATCCTGCTCGGGTTGGGCGTCGACCTGAGCCCGAACGTCGTCGAGTGCAAGTTGGTTGTCGAGGGGCGTGGCGGTTACTGCTTTGAGCAGAACTCGCTCCTGCTGCACGTGCTGCAGTCGCTGGGATACTCGGTGCAACCGCTGTCGGCGAGGGTCCGCCTCGGGAGTGAGCGAAGCTTCACGCCCCCTCGGACCCACATGCTGCTCCGTGTTGATCTCGATGGCGCGCGGTGGCTGGTCGATGTGGGCGTGGGCACGCTGTCTCCAACGTGCGCGCTCAACCTCGACACCGATGCCGTCCAAACCACACCCCACGAACCGCGTCGGTTGATTCGCGAAGGTGCTTGGTCGGCCGATGACCACCGCGAACCGACCGCGCGACTGTTCCACCAGGTGCAGCTCGGGGGGGCGTGGCAAGACGTGTGCGAGATGACCTTGGAGCCGATGCCGGAGATCGATCGAGAGCTGAGCAACTGGTACACGAGTACCCATCCCACCTCGCATTTTCGCGACCGCCTCATGGTGGCGCGTGCGACAAACGATGGTCGGATCTCGCTCAACAATCGCACGCTGACGGTCCGCGCCGCCGATGGCACCGCCCACAAAGAGGAGCTGGCGAGCCCCGAGGATCTGCTTTCAGTTTTGAAAGAACACTTTGGTTTGTACTTCCCGCCCAAGACTCGGTTCGCGTGCTCGGGTTTGAACTGGCCTGGGGCGTAGCGCCGATTGGGGGCGGGTCACGACAGTCACTGCCAAGTTGGTGTCACCGAGCACAGCGACGGCTTCCGATGCGCCCTCAATGTCCGCGATCAGGCCCAACACCTTGACCCGTGGCACCCGACCCCCGCATGCTGTTTTGCGGGATGGGGGTGCTACGTACGGGAGCGGTCGTTGGCTTGGCCTTGTTGGCCGGGTGCTACAGCGGCAAGCACCTGGAGGCCGGAGGCGGTACGGATCCGGACGCTGGCGCCAGCAGTGGTGGCGCGGACGAGAGCAGCGGTGATGAGTCCGGTGGTGAAGCCTCTTGTTTGCCCGAGGGGTCCTCGGAACGCGCCACACTCCGTCGCCTGACGCGGCAGGAATACAACAATACCGTTCGTGACCTGCTCGGTGATGCGACGCTGCCGGCCAACGCTCTGCCCAGCGAAGAGCTGGCCAACGGTTTTGGCAATGACGCCGATGCGCAGGCGGTCTCGAGCTTACTCGCCGAGCAATACAACGCGGTTGCCGAAGACATCGCCGAGCGGGCGACTGAGACCTCGGCCAAGCTGGCCGAACTGGCGAGCTGTGCCGCGGACATCACCGAGACATCCGACACCGCATCCGCTGACAGTTGCGCCGCACAGCTCATCGAAGACTTCCTGCGTCGGGCCTATCGTCGTCCCGTGACGGCCACCGAGGTCGACGAGCTGATCGCGTTGTCGGCCCTGATTCGCGACGAGACCGACTTCGCGACCGGTATCGCGGGGGTGCTCGAGGCTGTGCTGCAGTCGCCGGATTTCTTGTACCGGGTGGAACGTGGGTATCTCGACGACGCCGGGCGACGTCGCCCGACCGGACACGAGATGGCGACGCGGCTCTCGTACTTCTTTTGGGGCACGATGCCCGATGACGATCTTGGCGAGGCGGCAGACGCAGGTGAGCTGACGGAGTCCGATTCGATCCTGTCGCACGCCGAGCGCATGCTCGACGATGATCGCTCGCGCCCGATGGTGCGTTTCTTCTTCAACAACCTGCTTCCGATCAGCTCGCTCGCGTCACTCGAACGGGACGCCGATCGCTACCCCACTTACACGCCCGCAATTGGGGCCTTGATGCGCGAGGAGACCCAGCATTTTCTGGCGTACGAGATCTTCGAGGGCACGGAGACCTGGGACGGCGTGCTCACGGCGCCGTACACTTTCGTCAACGAGTCGTTGGCGGAGTTCTACGGCCTAAGCGGCGTTCAAGGTGATGCGTTCGTCAAGGTGGACCTTGACACTAGCCAACGGCTCGGGCTGCTGACGCAGGCGGGCGTCGTTGCAGGCACGATCCACTCCAACGAGACAAACCCGGTGGTCCGCGGCGCGTTCGTGATGCGCAAGTTGATGTGTACGGAGATCCCGCTCCCGGAGGGTGACGTGCTCGAAGATATCAAGCCTCCCGACCCTGACTCGGGGGCAACCGCGAGAGAGCGCTACGGCCAGCACAGCAGCGATCCTGTGTGCGCGGGCTGCCATAGCTTGATGGATCCCATCGGTCTGACGCTAGAAAACTTCGACCCGGTTGGGTTGTGGCGCGACACGGAGAACGGCGTGACGATCGATGCGACGGGAGCGGTGCCCGGCGTTGCACCCGTCGATGGCCCGGTCGAACTCGTGCAGACCATCGCGTCCGCCCCGCGGACCCACACCTGCTTTGCGCAGCGCTGGTCGGAGTTCGCCTACGGGCGCACGCATCGGGCGGACCACGCCTGCACACTGGAGCGTTTGGACGCAGAGTTCAACGACTCGGGACATGACATCCGGCAGCTCTTGCTTGACCTGACCCAAACGGATGACTTCTTGTTCATGCCGCCGGAGGGCACCTAAGCCGTGGTCCAACGCCTCAATCGCCGATCGCTGTTGCGGGGAGCGGGGGGAATCGCCATCGCGATGCCCTGGCTCGAGATCATGGGTCATCCGACGACGGCAAGAGCCGGGCGGGCAAACGTCGCTCGCAAGTTCGTCACGGTCTACACACCCGGTGGTTCCGTGGTCGACAATGGTGAGGGCGAAAACCGCTGGCGGCCCACCGGAACCGAGAACGACTTCGAACTCAGCGCGATCCTTGCGCCACTCGAACCGGTCAAGGACAAGCTCTTGGTCGTCGACGGCTTGCGCATGGCGAGTGCGGTCGGCGAGCAGCACCAGGCGGGGATCATCGCGTGGCTCACGGGCACGACTCAGCAGGGGGGCGGCTTTTCGGGTGGTCCATCGCTGGACCAGGTCATCGCAACTCGCACGCTGGGGCAATACTCCAAGACCAGTATCCAGATGGCGGTGCGCTGGGGCACGGGCAAGTCGCACGGCCTGCTCGATCCGATCAACGCGGCGAACTACGAAGACAACGAAAACTTCGACCCGATCCCCCCGCGCCTGGATCCGCAGGCAATGTTCGAAGCGTTCTTCGCGACGCTCGATCCCGACAACGGTGGTGAGGCCGCCGCTCGCATCGCTCGCAAACAGTCGATCCTGGACTTCGTCGATCGGCGGTATGACTCACTCGCGCCCGGTCTTGGTGCCGCTGACAAACAAAAAATCGAGCAGCACCTCGACAAAATTCGTGAGCTCGAGCAGGCGCTCGACAACGACATCGTGGCCAGTGACGTGTGCCAGACACCGACAGCCGTCGATACCTCTGATTACGATCCTACGACCGGGCTCGAGTCCAGCGACACTGGCTCGGTGGTGAACGAATCGACGGACGCCGCGATCCCGAAGGTGGGGCAGTTCATGATGGACATGCTCGTCATGGCACTGGCATGCGAGATCACGCCCGTGGCTTCGCTGCAGTGGAGCGACACGGAGGCCAAGCACACCTTCCCCTGGCTCGATCTGCCGCAGCACCACCACTACTACCAGCACGACGGCGGATTTCGTCCCCTGGAACTCGAGCAGATCCAGGTTTGGTACTCGCAGCAGCACGCGTACTTGCTGGGCGCGATGGATGCGGTCGACATGGGCGGCCACACCTTGCTGGACGAGAGCGTTGTGTTCTTCGGCTCCGAGCTCGCGCAGCCTCCATCACACAGCAAAGAGAACATGCCGTTTCTGGTCGCGGGTGGCGGTGGCGGCTTGCGTGGCGGTCGATTCCTTCGCAACGAAGCGATCCCCGACAACTCGCACAACAACCTGCTTGTGGCGATCCTCAACCTCTTCGGGGACGATAGTCAGGTGTTTGGCGATCCTAGCTACTGCAGCGGGCCGCTGAGCGGACTGACGTAAGATCGGGCCCGCGCGGCCAATAAAAACGCAACACCTGGGCCTGGCGGTCGACCACGCGCACGGATGGAGAATTCGACCGCCGCCGCAGCAGCAAAGGCTGACTTCCAGAACCCAGAGCGCGTCTTGCTTGGCTTCGATCGCACTTTTGGCGTCGGCTATCGGCTCTGGAAACGCAACCTTCGCAACCTGTCTATCGTTGGGGTGGGAGCGGCGGTGCTGTCCGCGTTGACGTCGCGCACCGATGGCGGGGAGGGCATTGTGTTCGCTTTGTTGCCGCTGCTCGCAGCCGTCCTCGGGGCACGTCACCGGATCCCCAAGAGTGGCGAGCGTCCGTACAACCCGTGGACCCGCGGCTTGCTGTTCACGATCCCCGCGTACGTGACCTACGCCATCGTCTACCTCATCGCGACGGTTGGTCTCTTCTTCTTGATCGTGCCGGGCGTGTACCTCTACTTGCGGCTGTGTTGGGCCCCCGAGTTCACCCTGCTCCACGCGATGTGGCCGCACCACGCTATCCGGGAGAGCTGGCGGATCACGCGAGGGGCGGTCGGCGATACGTTTTGGTTCTACATCAAGCTCTGGCTAGTGATGCTCTTGATCGTGCCGGTCTCGATTGCGCTGGCGTTCACCCCCGTCGCGATAGTCGTGGTGGCACTACAACTGACCCAAGCGATCGGGGCATTCCCGGTCCTCATCATGGAGATGTTCAGCATGCTGGTTGGGGTCTTGCTCGTCGGCTTGCTGGTCGCATTCTACGTCGCGTACTCCGAAGGTCTACGTGGCGTGCGAATGCCGCTGACAGCGGAGACGCTCAAGGCCCAGGGGTGGGTGTTCAAGGCCCCGCGGGTCGTTGCCGAGCACAACAGTCCCTGACACAAGTCACGACGAGCAGCATCACGGTGGCGGTGGCGGTGTCGCTTCAAGCCCGGCATCGTCGGAAACCTCGGGTTGCGGCTCACCGGTGGTCGCAGCGTCGCTGATCTGAATGCAACGCCCCTTCACGCGGGTCTTCTTGATGACGATGTTGATGAGCAGCAAGGGGATCACCACCCGTTTGACGTCAACGCGCGGCATCATCATTGCGTCGCAGTCAGGGACGCGGTCGACGGCGTTGTAGTAGGCGGAGCTGATCGACTCGTCCTTGGTCGTGTGTCGTCCAACCGGGAAGGTCACAAGGAAGACCGCGGTGGACTTGTCCTCGCCGATCGAAGTCTCGATGACGTCGTACTCGTCGCGTCGTAAGGTCGCGATATCACGACCTGTTTGGTTGACCTGAACCGTGTTGCTCACGTTGGTCGTGCCGCGCCGTCGGGCGAAGAAACCGCATCCCGTGGCAGGGACCGCGAGCAAACCGAAGATAAGGAGGGCGACGAGACCAGGGGACCCGCGTCGCGGGCAGCACAAGCGTTGGTGATGGGTCACGTCTCCCAAGGGCCAACGAGTTGGGCCATGTCGCGCCCTCGGTCCAGTATTTTTCTGAATTTTATTCGACGTCGGGAAGCGCCAGCTATCGGCCCGTCGCAGCCAGTTTCGTCGCCAGCCCTAGCTTACCCGGAGCTTCCGTATTCCGGACCAAGATCGCGGGCGGGACGACGCCTTCGTCCGCAAATGCGTCCATCACCCGCATGTTCACGTCGGTCTCGAACACCTTCTCGTAGCGTGTGTCCAGGACGTACGCCTTGAGCCGTAGTCGCACGGCCACGTAGCTCTCCATGATCACCTGATTGACGAGCACGACGACGGGCTTGTCGAGGTAGGCGTAGCGGCTGGTGACGCCGCACTCTGTGACCAGCTCCCGGGCGCGGCGAACGTCTTGGTCGGGCGCGATGTAGAAGTCCATCACCACTTGCATCTCCAGGGCGCCGTAGTTGCCGTTGGATGTCATGTCGTTGAGGAACTTGTTGTTGGGGATTGTGACCGTGTTGTCGTCGAGCGTTTGCATGCGGACCGAGCGCAGCCCGATCGCCGTGATGTCGCCGTACTCTCCGCCAAAGCGCACACGATCTCCGACCTGAAACGGGCGGTCGATCATGATCATGATGCCTGCGATGAACGACGCGACAAGGTCCTTGATCGCAAAACCAATCGACACAGCGACGGTGCCGCCGATGAGAGCGATGATGCTGTCGTTGAGCTGGAAGCTCAGCATCACGACCGCGAGACCGGTCCCCACATACACTATGAACTGAGCAAACGTCGCGAACTTCTGCAGCAGCAGGCGCCGGTTGGGGAACCGCTTGCTGAGTGTGGCGACCGTGTTGTGGAGAAACCGCATCGCGAGCCAGGCGCCTGCGACCACAAACAGCGAGGTGAAGACCCCGCTCCACCGGATGAGCCGAGCGATTTGGCCGAGGCTGTCGATGTCGGGTTGCTCGGTGGCGTGGACCAAGCCAGGGGCGAGACTGAGCGCTATCGCACCGACTGTGGCCACTGCCCGCGAGAGGGAATGTCGTGCGTCGTTCATAGTGCGGACAGCAGGTGCTGACGTTGGAGGACGGTGGTGATCGTGCGGTACCAGGGCCATGTCAGCCGGACGCCACCTTGGAACGGTTCGAGGTAGCCCCGGGCAACGCAGAAACGCAGTGCGTCATCAACATCGTCGCGCGGAAACTGGGTCGCCGATTCCACCTCGGCGGGCATGGCAAGCTCGAGCTGCACCACCGATCGCAGCACGAAAAGGAGCGATGGTGCGAGGTCTTCGATCTCTTCTGGCGCGGGCTCTTTGAACAACAGCACCACGACGTTGTCGTCCGGGTCGACAAAGAGTGACTCGCGGAACGCGTGCAACGCGACGGCTGGATTCCCTCGGGAAAAGTCCCACAACAGGCGGTAGTAGCCGGATTCGGCCTTGTTTTCGTCGACGTCGATCGGCGCGTTGGCCGGGCGAGGAACGACGAGGCCGTCGAAGCTGGGACTGATCTTGGCCAGAGCGCAGTGGGCCTGAAGTAGCTCGCCGAGGGTCTCTTCCGGCCATCGCGGCAGCGAGATCACGTGCTCGAAGAAGATGCGTTCCCCACGGGCGCGTCGAATGTAGTGCCACGATGCCGATCCGATCGTGACCAGCCAAGAGATCTTCCCGCCGACGTCTCGGGCGAAGTTCGTGAAGCGGTCCAGGCCCGCCAGTCCATTGACTGCAGGGACGATCAAACGCTGGAGGTCGTCGATTGCGATGACGACCTCGCCGAGCGCGCGCAACTCGGCGCACAGGGCCTCGCCGCGGAGTTCAGGGTTTTGCGTGAGCTTGGCGATCTCCGCCTCGAGCGCGTCGAAACCTTCCTCGGGACACGACAGCACCCGGACTCTGTCTTCGCCGGATTCGACGAAGTGGGCCTTGAGGCGCCGAACAAACACCGACTTGCCTGCGCCACGCTCGCCCACGATGGCGCTCAGGGTAGGGCGGGCTGCGCCTGCGACCTCGATTGCACGCGCCAACTCCTTGCTTGCGGCCTTCTCCACCAGCTTCGTTAGCGGCGCCTCCGGATCGAAGACCTCGTAGGTCCGACGGTCGATTCGCTGGAAACGAGAGTCGGCCTGAGACGCTGCCGCCTGTTTGGCGACCTCGCGACGGAACAGGTACGCAAGAACTCTCCGCGTCGCTTCGAACTCGGCCAGTTGACGCATCGCCCATCCCGAGACGCCGCGTCCCAGGAGGTATCCCGCTCCTGCGGTCGCCGCAACGTAGCTCACTGCGCCTGACTTTTGCGCAACGACCCATGTTGTGAACGGGGTCTTCTCCGGCTGCGTCTCGACCTGGTCGTAGATAATCGGCCGCCACTTGTGCACGAGGTACACCGCCACCGGGAAGCTGAGGAACCAGCATGTGGAGAGCACCCAGCTGTAGATCGCCCCCTTGCCCACAGTCGCGCTGGTGAGCGACAGAACGAGTCCCACGGCGATGATGTTGATGCCGACGACGTGCAGGGAGTGGATGCGCAGTTTTGAGTTGTCGCGTCGCGAAAAACGTCTGGTTTCGCGGGCGGCTAACGCATCAACGAACTGAATCACGGCAAGACCGGCCAGTACCCAGACGGCAGTGATCCACAGCAGGTGGACCTCGGGGAGCTCGTTGACGTTCCCTATGAGGTCTACGCTCAGCCAAAGCACGAGCAACGGTTCGAGTGGGCGACGGACGCGGCGGAGGTACCAGACCAAAGTGATCGCGGCGTTGCGGATCGCTGTCTGGGGCTGCTGCTCACGCAACCTGTCGTCAAGCTTGCCCATGATGACGCGCCCACGACGACGCCACCAGACGAAGGCAGCGAGCACGAGTACGAACTGCGCGACGCCGATGAGGACGGGGATCGTAGCGTCGCGGAGCTTGGCCCGAACATAGCTTGGGTATCGCGGGATCCTCAGGGCGTGGAAACCGAGCTCAAGCGAGATCTGGGCCACTTCGCGTTTGGCCTGATCGACGCCCGTCGCACCGAATCCCGTGACCGAGCTTCGTAGCTCCGGGCTCGCAGTCTCCAGCAGAGCGAGCCGCGTGCGGTTGAGAAGTACGACGTCGTTGCGCAGCGCCTCGGCAAGCTCCCACCCAACGGACCCCTCAAGTTGTGCGAGCGTCTCGTGTTGCTTGAGTAGCTGCTGCCGCAACGCGAGCAATGTGGCGCGGTCGGCCTCGCTCACAAGTCCCAGGTCGAGTCCCGTGCCAACCACGGGAACGCCCGATCCCAGGTTCCGGATACGACGAAGCTCATCACCAAGCCGTTCGCGTAGGGTGGCCAAGTCGGCACGCAGCTCCGCGTACATCGGGTCTGACTGCGCCGCTTTCTCGGCCTCGAAGAGCGCGCCGTCCCGGAGTTCGTCGACGCGGCTGCGCCACTGTGTGGCCGTCGCGTGGAACGCCGCGCCTTCGACCTTGCGGCGGTTGATCTCCGCTCCGTACAGCGCCTGTGCCCCTTTGACGCCCAGGAGTCGCGCGCTCTCCTTCTCGAAGGCGGCCTTCGCTTTGGTGTCAGCAGATCGGGCTCGCTGCAGCGCCAGCTCTTGCTGTGCCGCGGCAGACTGAGCCTGGGCCTCTGCGTTGGAGATGTCCTGCGCGGTACGTTGGCCTTCAGCTTGCTGCTGGGGGGCTGGCTCGGCCGCGACTTCGGGTTCGGGTGTTTCTTCCGGTTCACTCTCTGCCGTCGCTGCCGTAATGCGATCGCGGTGTGACTGCGCGAGGGTCGTGCGCTCGTTCGGCGTCAGCGCCAAGAAACGACGGCGTGCGATGTCGAGTCGGGCCTGGGTGTCGTCTCTAGGGGTGTCGGGGTCCGACTGCGGCAACCATCCGTTGCGTCGAGTTGTGGAAAATCCGACCTCATCCGGGTTCGCAAGATCCAGGGTGAGTAGACTCGCCGGGTCGATTTCGATGTCGAGTCGAGCCGAGAGGTACGCTTCAAGGTTGGCGGCCCGTTCGGTGTTCTCCGCAAGCAGGTTGTCGTGGTCAGCGGTCGTTTTTTTCTGCGCAAGCCAAGCCTCTCGGCGTTTTGAGTGGGT
>JAESSZ010000191.1 GCA_016763875.1 Nannocystaceae bacterium | reverse complement strand
CGAGTTGGACGCGGCCGAGCCACAGCTGGACGCGGCGCTTGAACTTCGTCGGGCCACGGCCGAGACAGACCCCGTCGCGCTGGCCAAGGCGGAGCTTGAGCGGGCGGCGCTGTCGTACGACCGGGGCGAGTACGAGGACGCGCTAGACATGCTCGAACAGGCGCTCGCTCGCAACGCCAAGGCTAGCCCGGGGGACGACACCCTGGCCGCCGACGCCACCAACTGGCTAGCGGTCACACTCGCGGCGCTTCACCACTTCGACCGCGCCAAGGAAGCCGGAGAGCGCGCGCTCGCGATGAGCGAAGCGCTCCACGAGCGTCCGCACCGCGTGGTGGCCAACGCCATGGTCGCTTTGGTCGACATCCTGAGTGCACGTGGCGATTGGGTGGATGCCGAGCACTTGGCCACCGAAGCGCTCGCCGACCTTCGTGCGTTGCACGGTGATAGCCACCTCGAGATTGCGCACGCCCTCAACCAGCGCTCCCAAGCGATCCTGCCGCAGCGTCGTCTCGAGGACGCGTTGCGTGACGCCCGCGCCTCGCTCGAGATTCGTCGCGCGATCTTGGGTAACGCGCACGTCGAGATCGCGGCCAGCCTGGGTAGCGTCTCGGGGATCTTGAACAATCTGGGTCGCGCAGACGAAGCCGAGGCCACCCGACGTGAGTCGCTCGCAGTGTTCCAGGCGGCGCTGGGCGATACGCCCCATGTCTACGTGGCGGCGACGATGACCGGCCTCGGCGGGCTGCTTGCATCCCGAAAGAAATTCGCAGAGGCCGAACCGATGCTACGAGAGTCAATCGCGCTGCACCGGGAGCTGCTTTCGAAGAACCACCCCAGGATCGCCTATCCGCTGACCGAGCTGGGACGGATGCTCACCGGTCTGGGCCGAGCTGAGGAGGCCGAAGCGTTGCTGCGCGAAGCGCTGGACCTCCGAATCGCGGCGCTGCCCGCGGGCCACTGGCACATCGGGGTGTCGCATCGCGACTTGGGTAGGGCGTTGGACGCATTGGGCCGTGTCGACGAAGCCGAGCCGCACCTGCTTACGGCCCTGGAGCTGTTCGTCGCGAAGTTCGGTGACGATGACCGCGTCCCCAAACAGCTCCGCGCCACGTTGCGCGAGCACTACGAGCGACGTGGCCTGGTGGACAAGGCGGCGCAGTATGGGCCCGCGCCCAAGGCTGCAGCGACTACGCGCTGAGCCTTCGATACCACCGGACCAACGCCGTTCGCAGCATTTTTCCAGGTGTTTTCATGATTCGGTGAGGGGCAACGGCAGCACTTGGCGCTTGTTGAGGTGTGGACCAGTCCCCCAATCCCATTGTCCGTCCCGGCTTGCTGGCTTGTCTTGCGGCTGTGGCGGCTCTAGCCCCCGCCTGCAGCGATGGCGGATCCTCGGACAGTGACCAGCCCGACACGCTCGGCGGTACAGACGCGGGCGACACCGATGCGGGCGAAACCAACGCCGAGGCCTCGATCGCTCAGTACCTGCAGGAGCTACCCACGTGGGCCGAGTTTTCGCCCGCGCTGGACGCCCAACAACCCCTGCCGGTCCCGGGCGTCGAGCCGGTGCTGAGCGTGGAAGTTGTCGAAGGGGTGGAGATGGTCAACGAAGACGGCGAAGTCGATGTCCTTGGTGACGTCACCTACGAGTGCAGCGAGGTGCCATTCTCGATGGCGAGCAACCCGGGCAAGATCGTGATGTCCGACCCCAACCGCGACGTGATCTATCCGGGCGCGTTCATTCAGGGACGGACGCACCGTGACGGGATCAGCATCGGTGATGTCCTTCCGATCACCGTGGAAAAACGAGCGCCCATCCGTGTGTCGATTCCCGACATTGCAAGTCCTGTGGGTGAGAACTTTCGCGAGGTGCAGCCCAATCAAGCGTATGTCGCCGCGGCGATCGGCAACATGGTCGGCAACGCGGCGGGCAATAACCTCGACACACCCTCCTCGATTAGCTTCGAGATGCAGACCTACCACTCAGAGCAGCAGTTCGCGCTGTCGGCCGGCGTCTCCGGTCGCTACCTCGGTTTCTCTGCCTCAGCGTCGGGCTCGGTCACTCAGAATGCCTCCACGAACACCGTTGCTGTGCAGTTCACCCAGCGGATGTTCACGGTCGTGGTGGAGCCTCCCGGCTCGGGCCCCGAGTCCTTCTTCGCGGATGACTTCACCGTCGAGGACCTCCAGGCACTGCAAGAGGGGGGTCGCATCGGCCCCGACAATCTTCCTGTCTACGTTTCCAACGCGGTCTACGGTCGCATGATGACGTTCACGCTGACGTCCACGGCAAGCGAGTCGGACATTCGCGCCGCCTTGCAGGCCTCGTACAACACGATTGCGGGCGGTGCGTCGGGGTCGTTGTCGACGGAGCACAAGTCGATCCTCTCAAACTCAAGCATCGTACTGACGACGCTCGGTGGCAACGCTGAGGATGCGCTGAGCGTGATCCGGTCCGGGGACTGGTCGGCCTACTTCACCAAAGAGGCCCCGCTCTCGACCGCCGTGCCGTTGTCGTACACCTTCAAGAACCTCGGCGACAACAGCATCGCTGCGGTCTCGGAGACCGCCGACTACACGGTCAAGACCTGCCAGGCGCAACAGGCCAACCCTGGCGTTTTCGACCCGTTGGAGCCGCAGAACTTCGAGCTGGGCATCGGCACCGTCGCCGAAGTTATCGTCGCCAACAGCGACGGGGACGAGTACGACGATCTTGTGTTCAACCACCGCGACGCCGACAACCGCGTCGTCGTGCTGCACGGGTCACAAGACGGTGTGCTCACTCGAGGTGAGGTGGACGAGTACGCTGGGGCGGATGCCCCGACGACCTGGACCCCGTATCGGTTGCGTGCAGGGGACGTCGACGGGGATGGTGACGCCGACCTGGTCTGGAACTACAACGCGGGCTCGTGCGAAGGCGACCCCATCTGTCGCGAAAACTCGTACTACGTTGGGCTCTCGGGCGGGGGTACGGACACACCAGGCGACGCGATCTTGTTCAAACCGCGTGTCCTGGAGCTGATCCCGTCCGCCGCTCGGTTCAGCTACCCCTTCCACCTGCTGGACCTCAACCAGGACGGCATGGTCGAACCGGTTCTCGCCGCGGGGCTCCCCGACGGCGCAGGATTCGCCACGCGGGCCACGGCGTCGTTGGGCGCGGGTGAGATTCGCACTGTCTGGTGGTACGACGGATTTCCAGGCACGGGCTCCGACGAAGGCGGCACCGAAGGTGACCAATCGTACTTTGGCGACTTCGTTGGAGACTTCAACCGCGACGGTATGCCCGACATCCTGTGGAACCGACGGATCCCCACTGCAGACGGCTCCGGCGATCCTCTCAATCGAATCCGCCTCGTGACCGGAAATCCGGCGCTGGACGGTGCCGATCCGGCGAGCATGCCTCTGTACGACGTGTTCGACAACGACCTCGGCAAGGGAGACATCGAGACCGCACCTGAGGGGACGTGGGACGATGGGTATCAAGCACTGGCGGGCGACGTCGACCTGGACGGCGCCGACGATCTGGTCTGGGTGGCAACGATGGCGGGAACGGCCCACATTCAGACTGCGCTCGGGAGCGAAGTTGGCTTCACTCCGGACGGTCTCTTCAGCTCAAGCGAGATCATCGTGACCGAGGACGGGCCGTCTGATCTGGATGCCCGCTTGGCCGATGTCGGCGGCAGCGATGGTGCCGACCTCATCCTCAACCAGCGAGACGGCACCATCAATCGCATCTTCGTCGGGTTGTCGCTCGGTGACGGGACGTTCGACTTCGGATCCGTACCGCAAGACATTTTTGCCAACGAGGCCTGGAGTCAGTACACCCTGCTGGTCGGAAACTTCGGCGGCTCACCCAAGCAAGACCTCGCCTGGGTCTCCGCAACCGACAGCACGCGGGTGTACCTCGCAATCGCGAAGTAGGGGAAACGGCCCCACACTAAAGGGCATAGGCGCCGCCGTAGTAGCCGCAGCGTGTCTGCGATTTGCCGTCCGAGGGCAACTCAACCACCCCGACCGGATCCTGTTCGATGGCTGCAAGCCACGG
>JAESSZ010000190.1 GCA_016763875.1 Nannocystaceae bacterium | reverse complement strand
TGCTGCCGCTCGTTCACGACGGTCGCGGGCGCGACTGTGCAATCGGTCCGCTGTTTCACAAGCACGTACGACGACGGTTGCGACATCGGGCCGATCGTCGTGACGTTCAATACCCCCGTGCGTCCGTCGCAGTCCTCCAAGGTCACCCTCAAGCGCACGATCAAAGGGACACGCAGTCAGGTCACCGACGATAGCAGCGGTCAATGGTGGGAGACGCCCAAACGCGACTGGTACGCCTCGATCATGATCTGGGGCGATTTCCAGTTCAACAGCGACCACACCATCGTGGTTGACGGCATCGTCGATGTGTACGGCCAGCCGCTCATCGCCCGCAGTGAGCACCCCATTCACTTCGTCGAGCCCCCACCGATGCTCGGCCTCACGCCGCGCGACGGCACGCTGCAGCTGGACGGCCCCGTGGATGCGGGCATCACCGCGCGGCATCTCAAAACGGTCAGGGTTCGTGTCGCCAAGCTCGACGCACAGACCTACGTGCGACTGGTAACGAACGACGACCTCGACAGGCTGCCGTGGCCCGACAACGTCGCCACCCACAGCGAGACGATTACGGTGCCTCACGATGGCAAGTTCGGCTTCACCTCGCTCAAACTCGATCTCTCTCGTCTGGCCAAAGGGCACAAGGGTCCGGTGCTCGTGGAGGTCGCGCCGCTGACCTTGCTATCGCGAGCCTCCGGTCGCAAGCACCCTGCCCCCGTGCGCCGCCTGTATCAGCTGGCATCCTTCGGTACCTATGCAGTCGCGTCCGCGCCGCGCTCTTTCGTTCGGGTGCAGGACATCGCGACCACCAAGCCCATCTCCGGCATCGCAGCTCAGGTCATCGACGGTAAGTACGCGGGAAGCCTGGCCTCGAGCGACGCGCAGGGACTGATAGCGCTGCCTCGTGGCATCAAGAGCGACGATTGGATCGCCTTGAACCGGGGCGCAGAGACGTTGGTCATGCGGCTGTCGGCCCTTCAGCTCAGCGCGCCAGCAGAGGGACTCGAGCCCGGCGAGCGCGTCGTTTCCGTGATCACGTCCGAGCGCACGGCCTACCGGCCGGGCGACAGCGTGCAGATCACCGGTTGGGCCAGCGTGCTCACGCCCTACACACGCGCGGGTCTGCGCGATGTACCCAAGGGCGCCAAGGTCTCGCTCAAGCTCCTCGACCACCACGGCCAGGTCGTCGCCCAACGACGGGTGAAGACCACCGCTGGCGGCAAGTTCTGGGCGAAGCTCAAGACGCCCAAGAGTGGGTCTTTGGGCTGGTACTCGATCCACAGTGAGATTTTGTCCTCGGATGCAACGGAGAAGATCTTGGTCGAGGACCTCCGGGTCCCCGAGTTCGCCGTCTCCGCCAGCGTCGATAGGCCTGATGTCGTCGTGGGGAACACGCCGTTGGTCACCGCCACCGCGCAGTACTATTTTGGCGGCGCGGTCCCATTTACGACCGGGGCACGCACGACGAGGTGCTCCCCCATGCACATGTACCGACCACCGGGCATCGATCCCCAGTGGCGGGTCGGGTTTGCCGAGCACACGACGGTCAAACACGCCGGGGACAAGATGGTGCTCACGCCCGACGGGCCCGGGCACGCGAGTTTCCTCGCCAAACCTGGCCTCACCTACAAGGGCGGCCCCTCGCGCTGTACCACCGCCGTGTCCGTGCTCGATGCGACCTTCCAGGCGGTCGGCGCCGAAGCCAGCTACACCGTGCATCCGAGCTACTACCTGCTCGCCAAGCAACCGCTCTCGGGCACGGCGCCGCATCACGTCGAGATCCCCGTGCGCGCCGTGAGCTACGGCGGCAAGCGGGCTGCGAGCAAAGCGATCAACGTGCAACTCACGCGTCGCTACAGCGCGCGCAAATACGAGACGATCTCGGGCAAGCGCGTCGCGACCGGTTGGAAAACCAAGACCGAGGAACTCCCGGTCTGCTCCGTGACGACCACCGCCTCGGGCGACGATCCCACCTGCGACTTTTCCAATCTCAAGTTTGGCAGCTACCGAGTCGACGTGCTGGCGACACGGTCGGGCTACCGCCCGGATCTTGAGACGTGGTTTTACGTCAGCGAAAAGAGCCGCGACTGGCGATCGTGGGCCAATCCCAAGTCGAAGCAGCTGGAGATCAGCATGGGTCCGGGCGAGCTCAAGCCCGGCGAGACCGTGAGCGTCGTGGTGAGCTCGCCAACCGCAGGGGGCGAGGGTCAGCTGATGCTCTTGGCCGGCGGCGTGCGCGAGGTGAAGCAGTTCGTGCTCAAGGACCACGTCGCGAAGGTCGACTTCAAAGTGGATGACGCCTGGGTTCCGTCCGCGGAGCTCCGCGCGCTGCTCCCCCTGCCCGGAAAGCCCGCGAGCCTGCTCCAGGCATCGTCTGTGGTGCGCGTGGGCACTGACCACCGAATCCTTCAGGTCGCAGTGGACGCGCCCGCAAAGGCTGGGCCCGGCGAAACGCTGCCGATCACGGTGACCGTGCGCGACCACAAGGGTAACCCGGTCAAGGCCAACGTCACCCTGTGGGCCGTGGACGAAGCGGTGCTTTCCCTACGTCACTTTGAGTTGCCCGACTTGGTTGGCGGGTTTGCACAGCGGCGTAGCCCTGGGGCGACCGTGCTGAACTCCTACCGGTTTGGCGTGCGCCCGTTCGTCACCGTTTCCGACGCCTACTCGCCAATGCGGTGGAGGCCAGGGACCTGGGCGATCGGTTTGAGCGGGTACGGATATGGCCGCGGGTCTGGAGCCGGATTTGGCGGCCGGGCGGCACACTCGCCTCGGGTCCGGTCGGGAAAGACGGCGACGGCCCAGAGTCGGCTGCGCTTCGAGACGACGCCTATCTACATCGGCGATGCGGTGACCGATAACAACGGGACGGTGACCCTCAAGGGGGAGCTCCCCGACAATCTCACCACGTTCCGGATCACCGCCATCGCGTCCGCCAAGATCGGCCCCAAGACGAGCGTGGGCCGGTTTGGTAGCTCGGACACGCGCACGATGGTCTCCAAGTCCCTCGTCATCCGCGCCGCCGCGCC
>JAESSZ010000189.1 GCA_016763875.1 Nannocystaceae bacterium | reverse complement strand
CTAACCCAGAGCAAGTTGGCCGCCATCGAGGAGGGCCTGGCGCGGGCGCAAGATCTCTATCTCGCGCAGTCGTGGGACGCGATGTTGGCCGAGTTATCGACGCTGCAACGAGACGCGCTGGGGATACTCTCGCGCCCCGAGGGCTGCGGTACGTTGTGGGAGCTTGAGTTCCGGCGTGGACTCGGGCACGGCGCTCGCAAGGGTGAAGACGACACCAGGGCTCGGACAGAGCACTTTGCGGCCGCCTTCATCTTGGACGCCACTCGCCGGCCGCTGGGTGACCTGTACGGCCCGGATGTGTCCGCGGCGTTCCTTGCTGCAGTGGAAGCCGCGAGTGCGCGGCCGGCCCGCCCAACAACGATCACGGTCAGTCCCCCGGACGCTCGGGTCACTGTGGACTGCCGGGTTGTCGACGCGACGGCCGCGGTGCCGCTGGTACCCGGGCGTCACACGGTGCTCGTCGAAGCACCGGGATTTCAACCACATGCGGAGACGTTGCTGCTGTCGGCTGGTGACCCCGTCGCCGTGACACTCGCGGCAGACGAGACGCTCGATCCTCTGCAACGCCTGGCTCAGACGTGGTCCGATCCTTCGCTCAGTCCGGCGGGAATCGCTTCGCGAACGGCGATCGCGAACGTCGCTGCGGCGCAAGGTGCCGTGCAGTGGATCGTGCTCGTGCCGACCGAGCAGGGAACGCGGGCGTCGCTGTGGCGCGAGGGGGGGCGTCGGTCGGTGCTCGAAATGGCCAACGAGGAGGCGGCGGCGCTGGGGGTGCTTGAGCCCCGACGCCGTCCCGCGGGCGGTGCATTGGCCCAGACGGTCGGACCGACAAACCCTGCCGTGACGGGGTCGCGGCCCTCCGGTGCGGATGCCCGTGGCGAGACAACGCGCAAGCCGCTCGTGCGTCGCTGGTGGTTTTGGACCGCGCTACTGGGCGGCGCGGCGGCGGCAGGCTTGGGTCTAGGCTTCGGTCTGCGCCGCGATCCAACGCCGAAACGACTCGAAGTCATTGTTCGCTAGGGCGCGGGTGGACACGGAAGATCGGCGACGAACTCCCGGCCGCCGGGTCCAGTCACCACGACTTCGTCCGACCCGTCGTACTGCCACGACAAGATGCTGCCGAGACCGAACGCCATCTCGATACGTCCTTTCGTAGGGCAGTGGGTCAGGCAGTAGTGGACATCGGTCGCCGAGATCACGATTTCACCAACGTCGACCATCCGGGCCGGCTCGTCGCCGGTTTCCGGGGCCTCAAGGCGCGCATCGAGGCTGATGTCCATGCAGTTGGTCTCGCTATCGACCTTCCACGAAGCCGTGGAGCGGGTCTCGAACTTCTCGCCGTGGGCCGCCTCCAGCGAGAAACCGCTCTTGGTTTCCCAAGTCATCGGCTCGTCCGGGTCGACGATTGAATCGCGGAGCGCGACCGGTCCTGTGAAGTGGGAGGTGCCGGTCTCGTTGTTCTTACCGACAAGGAAGGTCGGCGTCGCTAGAGTCCACAGCACGGCGGCCGCACAGTCTCCTTCGCGAAGTGGGCATGGTCCCGTTTCGATCGTGAGCTCGGCACGGAAGTCGCCCTCAAGCGAGAAATCGGCGAGCTGGCAGTTGGAAAACGAGCCGCGCAAAAAGGTGGCGCCGTCCGACTCAAACTCGCGTTCACACTGAAACGCGCCCAGGACAAACTCGATGCGCGCCTGTGTCGCACGGACCGCGACCTGAGCCCCGACCTCGGGCGTGAGTGACTTCCAAGCGACGTCGGCCCTGAACAGTTCGGCGACGTAGGCGAGCAGTGGCACGGTCGCAAGGGTGCGGTGCGTGCTTTCGTAAACGAGATGGTCCTGGATGTCTTCGTCCTCGTTGCCGGTGTCGGCCGGATCACGATCGCAGGCCACGACGCACGACAGCGCGAAGATGAGCGCGAGACGAAGGCTATGTGGAGGGGGTGCCACAGACGAAGGGACCGGAAAACCGCTGCCGGGACACAGCGGGTGCACAGACCGTACCGCGTCCTTTGCCGGGAAGCGATTGCGGAGGATCAACAGTGTGGGCACCAGGGGCTTTGGGCAACCTTGACGTTAGTCCATGGTCGGGAGCACAGATCGCGCGCGTTTATGTTGCGTCACGGGCACTGGGGAAACGCCTCGGACACGCACTGCTCGCACCGCATGGTGATGGCGAGTACGCCGTCGTCGGTGACGTCAGCGAGGTCGGCGCGCCCGCATACTGGGAACTGCTCGGCCTTGAAACAACTGCCGGCCTCGGTGCGCCCGACGATGTTGATCTGGGTTGCACCTTCGAGTTGGGTGTCGATGAGGGGCTGCTGCGCTTGAGTGCGCAGGACCTCCGCGAGGTCCTCGATCGACACTGGGGCCTCCAGGACGTCCACGCAGCGCTTCTGAAGGTTGCACGTCTCGTTGCTGTTGCGAAATCCGAACACGTCGACTGACAGCATTTTCACGGCCGCAAGTTGCTCCGGGGTGCAGTCGCTCGACCGCAACTCGAGTTCGACGATCAGTGCGTCCTCGGAGCAAGCGCTGCTCGACAGCAACCCTGCGACCACCGCGAGACGTCGGGCGAGTGCAATCACCGGGGCGGAGCATACCGGCGGGACGACCGCCCATGGACAACGGTCACCATCGACTGCGAGCGATACCACCGCCGAGGGGACACGCCCGCGTTTATCATGGACAATTCGCGGTTTCCGAACTGGTGCGGACCGTGCTTAGCTACGGGGTGATGCTTCGTTCGACCCGCGCACCGTCCTGTTCGCTACCGCTCCTCTTTACCGGTGCCATTTCGCTGGCCTTGGTGGGGTGCGGGGACGACGAGCCCGCGGGCGACGATGCCGCAGACAGCGCAGACAGCGGGGCCACCGGTGACGGCACCACCGCGGCCACCGGCTCGGATGGCAGTGATGATGGTGTGGCTGCTGAAGTGACCTACTGGCAGGACGTCAAACCGCTGCTCGACGCCCGGTGCGGGAGCTGCCATCTGCCCGGGGGAATCGCACCGTTCTCGCTACAAGGCTACGAGGACGCGGTGGCGTTCGGCCCCAGTTCGGTGCCCAGCGTGCTCGAGAAAACCATGCCGCCGTGGCAGCCCAACGACGACTGCGCGACGCATGTGGGGAACATCAGCCTCACAGACGAGCAGATCGACCTGTTCATGGAGTGGATCGATCTCGGGATGCCCGAGGGCGACCCGGCCAACGAAGGGGCGCCGATGGAGCCGCCGAGCGCGGGGTTGACCCGCATCGACCAGACGTTGTCGATGCCCGAAGCATACTCGGTCCAAAGTGCCCCCGACGACTACCGTTGCTTTCTACTCCCTTGGCCCGAGGAGTACACAACGACGAAGTACGTCACCGGATTTGGTGGGGACCCCGGTAACGACAAGACCGTTCACCACATCATTGCGTTCCTCGCGAGCGCCGATGAGACGGAGACGTACCAACAGTTGGACGATGCGGAGGAGGGTCCCGGGTACAGCTGCTTTGGCGGTACCGGCGGACCCAGTCGCACCTGGCTGGGTGCGTGGGCGCCCGGCGGCGGCGGGGAGGATCTTCCGGACGGCCTTGGCGTGGCGGTTGAGCCGGGGTCCACGATCATCTTGCAGGTTCACTACAACGCGCTGAGCCTGGACGCTGAGCCTGACCTTTCATCGATCAATCTCAAGATCGAGGACTCGGTCGACAAGGTGGCGTTTGTGGTGCCGTTCGCGAGCCCCGCGTGGCTCGCGGGTGGGATGCAGATCCCGGCGGGGGAGCCTGACGTCATGCACGAGTTCTCGGCGGACATTGCCGGTTTTGTGGGCGGGGAGCTCACGATCTACTCCTCGGCCTTGCACATGCACCTGCTGGGCAGCAGCGGGCGACTCTCGATCGATCGTGCCGACGGGTCGCAAGAATGTCTCCTGCAGATCGACGACTGGGACTTTGCTTGGCAGGGCACCTATGGCTACCCGCAACCGCAGCGCCTGTCGCCCGGTGACGAGATCCACCTTGAGTGTCACTACGACAACTCGCCCGGCAATCAGCCCTACATCGATGGCGAGCGTGGCGAGCCGCGCGACGTGGGTTGGGGCGAGGGCACGACCGACGAGATGTGTCTCGGCGTCATGTTGGCGACATTGGACTAAGCGGCTTTGACTAAGCGGCGGCCCGGGAACGGTCCGTCTACGCCTTGGGCCCGGGGTGCCGGGTGTCGCCATCGCGACGCGTCACTTGCAGCTGATCGAGGTGCTCCAAGAAGGGGACCGCATATTTGCGCGACCATCCTGAGAGGGCCTTGAGTGCTTGCACATCGATGGTGCTGTGCTCGGCCAGGTGGCGTTTGACGTCTTCGACGAGTTTGTCGTGCGCATCGACGGCCATGGAGATGTCAGGGGTCACCTTGACCAGCCGCCCCGTCCGTTGGAGCACTCCGAGGATCTCAAGTGTTTTGCGGGGGTCCAGGCCGCACTGGGCGGTGACTTCCTTGACCGTTGGCGCGGTCATGCCGAGCCGCGTGTACACGTCGAGCACGCGCTGCATGTGCTCCGGGAGCTCGCCGCTGACCTGAACGCCCTTGCCCGGTCGAGCCAGCGTGCCCGCGTCGTCGATGGTTTGCAGGGTGCCGCGAGCTTGCGCCTGGTCTACCGCCCACGCCGCGATGTCGGCGGCGACCCTGCTGCCCAACATGGCCTCCACCGTGGCCCGACTTGCCCCGGGCTGCATTGGGTTGTCGACGTGGTAGCGGTCCACGCCAGCGACCACTGCCTGGACCAGGGGTCGTAGATGCTCGATGTGTCCCCAGCGTTGTCCGCCGAGCGCCACCACCTGCGGTTTGCGGCCATCGGCCAACGCGGTGAGCCGCGTGCCTGCGTCCGCGAGCCCCGCACGACGGTGCAACTCGGCCGTGCTGACTCCCGTGGTGTGGGCGTCGTGAACGAGCGCCATCAATCGCTGGTCGAGGTCGGTCTCGGTGAGTGCGCGGCCGACCGTGACCCATCGCCCCCGTTGGCCGCGGCCCGCCGAGGGGTTGGGGTCGATCACCACGCCTCCACCGATTGTGCGCCCCTGGTCCTCACTGGCGGTTGCGGGTGGTGGTCCTGAAAAATCGCGCAAGACCACCCGCATGTCTCGCCACACGGGTACGGGAGTTTCCAGGCGTACCCGCACCAGACCTTCGCGGCCCGGTGGGATCGTGACCTCTGCACCAGGGTCGGGGTCTTGGTGATCCGGTGATGGTGCCAGCCACAACGGATCGAGGCGGCCGACCGAGAATGCCGTGCCCGCACACACCTGCACGACGGTCCCGCGAGCCCACGGTTGGGTCCGCCCCGGCAAGTGCTGCATTGCCGCATGGAACACCAACCCGCGCTGCACGAGCGGACCACGGCACAACACGTCGCCGCGCGAGATGTCCGAGAGCTCGACGCCCGCCAGGTTCACCGCGACTCGGCTGCTTGGCCCGATCCGTGACTCATCGCTGCCGCGCACTTGGGCTTGTCGCGCGCGTACGGCTCGCGTTTCTCGGCCGACCCCGGCTGGCACGAGTATGAGGCTGCTGTCTTTGGACACGTCGAGCGAGCCCTGCAGCTGCGTCCCGGTCACAACCGTGCCGTGCCCTTTTATCGAGAAGGCGCGGTCCAACGGGATAAGCGGGTCCCCCTTAGCATCGCGTCGCGGCAGGACAGCCACGAGTTTTTTGATCGCGCGCGTGAGGTCCTCGATGCCTTCGCCAGTCAGCGCACTGATCGGCACGATCGGCGAGGTCTCGAACACGGTCCCCGCAAGGCTTTCGCGGACGTCATCGGTGGCGGGTTCGATAGCCTCGGCATCGCCTTCAGGCGGTCGATCTTGGACAACGCAACGACCCCATGCTCGACCCCGAGTAGGCGACACACGTTGATGTGCTCGCGGGTCTGCGGCATGACGCCGTCTTCCGCGGACACGACCAGAATCACCGCGTCGATCCCACCGGCCCCCGCCACCATTGTGCGAACGAAACTCTCGTGCCCAGGTACGTCGACGATGCTCGCCTGCAACCCTTCGCTGATAGTCCAGGGGGCGAAACCCAGCTCAATGGTGATGCCGCGCCGCTTCTCCTCAGGGAGACGATCGGTCTCGGTACCCGTCAAAGCGCGTACCAGGGTGGTCTTGCCGTGGTCGATGTGGCCGGCGGTGCCGAGGACGAGCGAGCGTGGTGCTTTGGCCAAGGCCCCGCAGTGTCCCCTCGCGCGCGGGTTTCTGCTAGTCTTGTCGCCAATGGCGGAGCCCGACGCGGAGCCAAACCCCGCCCAGATTGGGCGCTACGAGGTCGTACGCAAGATCGGGTCCGGCGGGGTCGGCGTGGTCTACCAGGCGCACGACCCTTCCTTGTCTCGCGACGTCGCGGTCAAGCTGCTCCGAGCAGATCGTTTTCCAAAAAAGACCGTGCAGCGGGCGCACGAGCGATTGCGTTCCGAAGCCCGGACGATGGCGAAGTTGGCTCACCCCAACGTCGTGACGGTGTTTGATGTTGGGTCCCACGAAGACGGGGTCTACATCGCGATGGAACTCATCGACGGGCCTTCGATTCGTGAGTGGAGCCGCTCGACCGCTCGGCATTGGCGCGAGGTTCTGGGTGTCTACTTCCGTGCGGGCCTTGGGCTCGCCGCCGCGCACTCAGCGGGAATCGTGCACCGCGATTTCAAGCCAGCCAATGTCCTGGTGGGTTCCGACGGCCGCGCTCGCGTGACTGACTTCGGTCTCGCCAGCGCGGGCCCTGTGCGCGGTGATAGTGCTTGGGTCCCGCAGGACGACCCGGACCTGTACGAAACGGCCGACGGGTCGGGGTGGGTCCCCGAGGATCTGGCCAACCTAACGGTGGGCACGCGAACAACGAGTTTAGGCGAGCTGGGCGCGGCATCCTCGTCGGGTCTGCGCCCCGCGGGCGATCTTGCCGGTCCAACCAGCGTTGAAGGTGCACGCGCGGCAGAGACGTTCACGGCCGGGCTCCGACTCGACGCGACGTCGGATTCGCTGCAGGGCGAGCATGCCGCGACCTCGCAGGTTACGTTGGTGACCAAGTCGGGTTTTGTGGCGGGCACCCCCGCGTACATGGCCCCTGAGTTGTTTCTCGGACACGGCGCCAACGAGGCCAGCGATCAGTTCGCGCTGGCGGTCGCGCTGTGGGAAGGCCTGTACGGAGAGCGGCCCTTCGCCGGGGACACCGCCGCAGAGTTGGTCGACGCGGACGTGGCCGGCCGAATCCGTCGACCAGAAACCACGCGGGTGCCCGTGTGGGTTGAGAAGATCGTTCGTAAGGGGCTGGCGCGCGATCCTGCGCAGCGCCACCCGAGCGTGCGTTCAATGCTCGCTTCGTTCGCGTTCTTGGCAAAAGTGATGTGGGACTAAAAACAGCTCGATTTGCTCGGTCACACTCTCGATGAGGTGACTCCGTCGGGGCGATGAGATCGCATGCCTTCGCTTCAACTGTTGCTCAACTCGCGGCCTTGACCCTTCTCTGCTCCGTCGCGTGCACGAGCGACGATAGTGCACCTGGGGACGGGGCCGACACGGACGTGGGCACGGGTACGGGTTCTGACACAAGCGCTGTCTCGCCAGCCACGATGACCGCGTCGACTGGAACGGGGACACCGACGCCAACGCAGGAGCCCGCGACCGACTCGACGACAGACCCGAGTGCGGATTCTACCGGAGACGGAGAGACGACGGATTCTGGCGACAGCACCGATTCGGGGACAGACTCGACCGGAGAGCAGGACACCACGCCCCCGGAGGTCCTCTCCATCGCACCTGCGCACGGAAGCACGAATGTCATCGACGAGCCCGTCACGCTCACGTTCAGCGAGCCGATGGACACGGCCTCATTCGAGGCGGCATTTCCGGTCGCCAGCGACTTTCAATGGGCCGACGACGACACGACGGTGCAGTTCCTCATCCCGTTCCCGTTCTCGGATGCGACCGTCTTGTACGATGTCGTCGTCCCAACCTCCGTGCAGGATGTCGCGGGCAATGGCCTGGAAGATGCGTTCACTGCGACGTTGGGGCTTGCGGCGCTGGCGTCTATCACGCTGGAGTACTCAGGGGGCCTGACGGGGAATATCGCCGAGGGAGGCACGGCGGGCACGTTCTTCCGCGCGGGTGATCACAGCGGCGACGGCGTCTACTACGGTGGGATCAGTTTCGCGTTGGATGTCTTGCCGGAGTTCGATGGCACACTAGGGGTGTATTCGGCCACGTACCGCAGTCAGGTGATTAGCGTATCGGGAGACCCCAACGACGGTGCATTGGACGGCATCGTCGTTGATCACGTTCAGTTCGACAGCCGCAGTGAGATCGAGGATCCGACGGTGTTCGAGGCTGCATTCTACGACATCACCGCCGCGGGCGACCTCGACGCTGGTGATGCGGTGGCGGTGCAGGCCACGCAGCAACTGCAAGCCGCTTGGTCCGGTGGCGAGGACTACTTCCAACTCCGGCTCCGCGCGAGCGAGCCGACGGAAAACGCCACCGCAGACTTCTTCAACCTGCGACGCGGTGCCGACGAGAACAACGGGATCGTTGCGAAAGGCGTCGCCGATCCTGACGAAGACAATCGCTCGCGTGTCGTGATCGAGTACTTCGTGCCCTAGAGAGGCTGTACTGTATCCGCCATGGCGTGGATCAAGATCCTCGACGAAGCGGCG
>JAESSZ010000188.1 GCA_016763875.1 Nannocystaceae bacterium | reverse complement strand
TTCGCCACCGGGATCCTCGAGCACATGAATCAGGACCACGCCAACGCGATGCCCCTGTACTGCCGCGCGTTCTCGAAGGCGGGCGAGATCACGGAAGCGACGATGACGGGGATCGACCGCTACGGCTTCGAGATGTCGGCGATCACAGCGGACGGGCCTCGGCCGGTGCGCGTCGCGTTTCCCAAGGCGATCTCGAGCAAGGTCGGCGCCCGCGAGGCGCTGGTCGCGTTGCTGGGTGAAGCCCGGGCCAAGCTCGCCCAGTAGTCGCCCAGTCGTCTACGGCTCGGCCCGACGAGTCACCCAGTAATTGCCCAGCACCAGCGCGTCCACTCCGGACTTGCCAAACGTCGCCAACGCTTCGTCGGGGTTGCAGACGATCGGTTCTTGGATGTTGAAGCTGGTGTTGAGCAACATCGGCACGCCCGTCTTGGCCTCGAAGCGATCGATGAGCGCCCAGTACCGTGGGCAGTGTTCGCGGTCGACGGTTTGCGGTCGCGCGGTTCCGTCCGCGTGCACAATCGCAGGCACCTCGGCGGCCTTGTCCGGCCGAACCTTGACGACGATCGTCATGAATGGCGATGGCTGCGACAACTCGAAGTAGTCTGCCGCCCGCTCCGCCTTAACCGAGGGCGCGAACGGCCGGAACTTCTCGCGTTTTTTGATCTTAGCGTTCATGTGCTCGACCACGTCCTCGCTTCGAGGGTCGGCGAGAAACGACCGACTCCCCAAGGCACGCGGGCCGTATTCCATGCGCCCCTGAAACCACGCCAGCAGCTCGCCACCACTCAATGCCGAGGCCGCGCGCTCCACCAGCGCGTCCTCGGTTTCGATACGTTGGGCCGTTACCCCGGGCGAGGCCGCAATGGCAGCGCCAATCTCCTCGTCTGAAAACTCCGGCCCAAACTGCGCGTGCACGATGGGCTCGGGGCGCTTTCCACTCAACTGGCCGTACAGCAGCAACGCCGCTCCCAGGGCACCTCCTGAGTCATTGGGCACCGGAGGCACGTAGATCTCTTCGAACACCCCTTCGCGAATGATCTTTCCGTTGGCGAGGCAGTTGAGGCCACACCCGCCCGCGATGCCGAGTCGGCGAAAGCCCGTGTTTCGCTGCAGAATCTTCGCCATGTCGAGCACGACGTCTTCGTAGGCCCGTTGGGCGGACGATGCGATCTCGCGATGCACGTCGGTAAACGGCGCATCGTCGTGCTGCTCCCGCGGCGGGCCAAAATGGTCGGCAAAAGCACCATCGAACCGACCCTGCAGACCGCGGTGATAGTCCAGCACCTCGGTCTCCAGATGATAGCGACCTGGCGCCACGGTCCTCAGGAAGTTGTCGCGAATCCAAGGCGCGCCTGAGGCTTCCCCGTACGCCGACAGCCCCATGAGTTTGTACTCGCCATCGAGCATCTTGAACCCGAGGTAACCCGTGACCGCGGAGTAGTAGTGACCCAGCGAGTGCGGCAGGTTGTGGGCGTCGATGGTCTCGATGACGTTGCCGCGACCGAGCCCCCAGGTCGTGCATGCCGCCTCGCCCGCACCGTCCATCACCAACAGTGCCGCCTCTTCCCACGGCGTTGCGTAGTAGCAGCTGGCCATGTGGCACTGGTGATGGTCGAGATAGTGGATGCGCTTGGGCACCGTGCCAAAACGATCGTCGAGAAGCTTGCCGACCTTGAACAGGCTGCCCCATCCGGCGTCTTGGCCGTGCGCCGCTCCTCCACTCATAACCGCCGCGGCGCGCCGTAGCTTCTGGGCGAAGGTCACCGGGTGACGGACCATGGTTTGGGCCATGTAGCGCAGCCGATGACCAAGGTTGTAGGGATCCCAATACACCGCCAGATGGTCGATATCGGCCAATTGCAGGCCTTCGACCGACAGGACAAACTCAATCGCGCGGTAGGGAAACCCGCCTTCGTGTTTCACCCGCGTGAAGCGTTCTTCTTCGGCCGCGGCCACCACCTGGCCATCGCGCATCAGGCACGCAGCCGACTCCGTCATCGTCGATAGTCCAAGAATGTACATGAGTCGATACCGAGCGAATCGCCGTAGTCTAGCAGTCTGGGCTGAACCCCTCGCGGTCGAGAGTCACAGCAGACTCTCGAGTGGGCCGAAATCGTAGCGACGGCATAGCGCTGCGAGTTTGTCCGCCACGCCCCCTCGGCCCCATTGCCGGACGCGGTCGCCTAACGCACCGCGGACACCGAGACCCGAGAATCGCAAGTGCTCGGCGTTCGCGTCGATGTCGTAAGGATGCAAGTACACCATCGGGGCGAACCCCTGGACGTAGGCGCGATCCAGCAGACGTTCGATCGCCGCCAGCGGGAGCAGGCGAAAGTAGGTACCGCCGATCACCGTGAGGCGCTTGCTCCCCAAACCCACGCTCATCAACGGGACCTCGCGGACGGTATCGCCACCACCCGGTAGTGAAGTCACCCCGCCCGGCGACCGCATCAGCGCCAGCCGCCGCGAGCTGTCCCACGAAAAACCAGCCTCCGCCAGCGCTTCGCCGAACCAGGGATCACAACGATCCGCGGAGAAGTACGGCGCGCGATACGAGTCCACGGCGAGCCCCGTCGTGTCCTGGAGCTCGTTTTTTCCCGCCCGCAGATCGTCGCGGAACGTCGCGGCGCCGATCCGATGGACATGCCGATGACGGTACCCGTGACAGCCGACTCGGTGGCCGTGTGCCATGCGCCGCCACAGTGTCTTGGGCAGCCGCGGGGCAAGCTCGCCGACGGTAAAGAACGTGGCGCCAATGTCATTGGCCTCGAACAGGTCCAGTAACCGCTCCGTCTGAGTCCCCACTTCCTCGGGGTGAAATCCGGTTCGAACCCCGGTAAGGCGCTCACGCTCGTGATGGCGGTAGTCCTCCAGATCGACGGTCATCACACCTTTGCGCCGAGGGCTCATGCCGCGTTCCCTCCGCGTGCAACGTCCCGCAGATCGTCGAGAAACTGCATTGCGAGCTGACGGCGATCGAAGTGCTTCTCGACATAGGCACGACCACTGAGCCCGCGAGCCTCCGCTTGCTTGGGATCCGCCTTGGCGAGACGGATCTGAGCGACGATGCCCGCGACATCCTGCGGTTGTGCGAGATAGCCGGACCCCGCCTGCTCGATGATCTCTCGGGCTTCGCCAGCCACCGCCAACAATATTGGACGCGCGCAGCCCATGATCTCGAAGATCTTCGAGGGAATGACCTTCTCGAACAGGGGCATGCGCTGCAGTACCACCGCGACAAGATCGCTCGCCGCGATGAACTCGGGGATCGAGTCGCGCGGTTGCTGCCCCAAGAACGTCACGTTGGTGAGCCCTCGCTGCGCCGCCTGCTCCTGAAGCGCAGCTTTTTCCGCGCCCTCACCCACCAGTAAGAAGTGCACGTCGGGCTCCTCGCGTAGGACGTCGGCGACCTCGAGCAAGGTTTCGAGTTTCTGCGAGATACCGTGGGTCCCGACATACGAGACGACAAATTTGCCTGACAGTCCCAAACGCTCACGCACCGCGCCCTCTTTAGGGCCGGGGACGAACATCTCAAGATCGACACCGTTCTTGACCACCCGCATCTTGGCGGGATCGTGCCCCTGCTGCCGCCAAACCTCGGTGTAGGACTCCGTGACCGATACTAGTAGCTCGGCGCTGCGGTACAAAAACTGCTCGATGGCCTCGAGCACGCGCGTGCCCGGATGGTCCTTGGGCAGCACCCCGAGTTCAACGATGCACTGCGGCCATAGATCTCGGATCTCCAGGACGAAAGGCGCACCGACAATACGCGCGAGTGCCCATCCCCCCACCGCGCAGAAAAACTGGGGCGAGGTCGCGATCACGACGTCGGCGTCCCGGACATCACGATGCATCGCGCCCAGCACGACGGAGGAAGCCGCAAACGACAGAAACGACAACGTGCGCTTGGCTATCCCGCGGTTGGGGCTGGCGTAGACCCAGGTCCGCAGCACGTCGACCCCAAACCAGCGTTCGCGCTGACGCACCCGACCGCGGTACGCCTCCGGAATGATCCCGGTCGGATGGTTGGGGAACCCGGTGAGCACACAAACTTGGTGTCCGGCCGCGGCCCACTGCCGAGCGAGTTCCGAGACTCGCGCCGCGGGGGCACCCATCTCAGGCGGGAAGTAGTGCGAGACGTAGACGATCTTCACGCGGCGGCCGTAGCGTATCAGCTACGGTCCGTAGCGCACGGCGGTCTACGCACGCGGACGTCTTTGCCCCGCCGCACGCTCGCGTTGACGATGCACCTGGCGGGCGAGGCGGCCCGCGGCGCTGGCGATGGCCACTTCGATGCGAGCGTCCGTCGCCTCGGCAACGATCGGTCGCCCCTCGCGCTTGAGTTCCAAGGTGATTCGGCAGCGCTGGTCCACGCCACCGCGCGGGCCGTTGAGGTCAACCAGTCGAACGTCCACTCGGCGGACCTCAGAGTGCGCACGTCGCAGAGCGGTCGTGACACGACGCCGCGCAAGCCGCACGAGGGAGGGTTCAAGCGGGACATTACGTCCACGGATCCGGACGGCCATCGCGGGCTGGGTGCGGGGTTGGGTCATGCATTGACGATGGACCGCGGACCCCCGTGATCTGCCAGGGTCTTGGGCAATTTGCAGGCGATTTCTCAGCGCCGCCGCGGTACCATCGACAACGTGGGGCGGTTGCAACAGCGTTGGTCGCGGCGAGGACTCTTGGCGGTCACCGCAGGGCTGCTCACCGCGAGCTACCTCGCCGTAGGCTTCGCCGCCCCGCCGACGCTGCCTGGCGCCCGCCGCGTGATCAAAACCCGCACCCTGAAACTGACTGGGGAGCGGACACACGCCCGAACCATTCGTACGGGCACGCTGCGCATGACCGGTTTTCGCACAAAACCGCGGCGGATTATCAGCCCCCCTCTGCGTATGACCGGGGCACCTGAAGACCCGCGACCGCCGAGTAAAACTAACGCCAAGACCAAGGAAACGAACCGATGAACTTGCCGACCATCGCCGCCCTCGTCGTTTTGAGCACCGCTACGTTTTGGACCTCGCAGGGCGAAGCTGCCACCGCGCCGCCACCGCCCCCCGTGGTGCAGCTGCCGCCAACACCGGCCCCGGACTTCTCGTTCATCGTCCCGGTCGATCTGAAGAACCTCCACCGCAAGGCGGTGGCCAAGGGCGTTTGGGTGGTGTGCAACGTCTACGACCATGGCGTGGTCGAACGCGACCAGGCGCACACGGAACTCGAGTCGAAGTGGAGTCTGGCCAAGGCCGAGGAGATTCAACGTTGGCATCTCGGCCAGGGCCGCACCGAGCTAACGATCGCGACCGACGGCTCGGTTCGCGGCCGAATCACCGTCAAAGTCGACATCGACGAAGCCTCCGGCGAAGCGAGCGATGCCCGCTCCTGGGAATGCCACCTCGCGATCGCATCGAGCAAGTTGCCCACTCGCGATCGCAGCAAGCCAGCATTCCTCCGGGCGAAACGCGGGACCGTGTTCGCCCCCGTGCACCGCGGCGACCTTTGATCGCGGCGATCAGCTCGCAGAATCAGAGTTCACGCCCGGCGCGGTCGCCAGGTCCTCGATCTCTGACATCTTCGTCACGCTCGGAAGCAGCACCGTGACAGGCTTGCCGCCGGCCCGCTCGATGCGCACGGCAGCAAACACCTCGGGAGCGGCCCGCCCTGAGCTTCTTACCGTCGTGCTCAGCGTGCGCGCGATGATGCCAAGGACCTTGCGGATCTTCCTGGACGTTTCACGGTCCGACACGACCTTCGGCCCAGGCGCGAAGTAGTAGTCATCACCGAAAGTAATCGCGAACGCCGTGCCTTCCAACGGCACTTCGATCGTCC
>JAESSZ010000187.1 GCA_016763875.1 Nannocystaceae bacterium | reverse complement strand
TACCGTCGCCTTGGTGTCCGTGGACATGCGTTTGCGGCCTGGGCCGCCCTGGGGCCCCGAAACGCCGCAGACGCGGTTGCTCGCGCGGCTGACGACCCAGCCCAGGGGATCCGACGACTGGCACTGACGCTCGCCAAACAACATCCAAGCCCCGCCGCCGAGGAAGTCATTGCGCGCCTGCTGGAGCGCGACACCACCCTGGCCGCCGAAGCGACCGCGTCGGAGGCGCTGGTGCCAGACGAGCCGCCTGGCCCCCCCGAGCCGCCTGAAGAGTCCGAGTCCAGCGAGTCCGAGCTGATCATCATCGACAGTGACACGGAGCTCGACGAGGGGCAGAGCGAAGAGGCGGCCGGGACGTGAGCTCGGGTCTCAATCGGCTGCGGCTCTTAGGTGCAGTGTCGCTGCTCGCAATGGTGTCGCTGACAGCGGCTTGTGCCGGGCGCATGGTCGACCCCGACCGAGGAGCCCACGGCAATCTCGGGGCGGAACTTGCGCGGGGGGAGGCGCGTTGGACCACGCGCAGCGGCCCCCCAACGGCGATCTTGATCGAGCGTAGTGGCGTCCGCGCCGTGAACCCCGACAGTGGCCAGGAACTGTGGTGGAGCGCCCTGCACGTGATCGGCCATCCCGCGGCCGATGCCGACACGATCTACCTGCCCTTGCGCGGCCATCGGCTGGTGGCCGTGGACCGCCGCAGCGGCGTGATGCGCTGGAGCACGCACTTGCCGGGTGAGGCGCTGACGGGCCTGTGCGTCGGGGATGGTGTCGTTGTGGCGGTAATCGTGGACGGTGGGCACCGTTCGCGTTCTCGTGTCGTCGCACTTTCGACAGAAGACGCCGTGCTCCGCTGGCAGCGCCGCAGCCACGAGCGCTTCGGAACCCCGGCCGCACGTCGCAATGCGGTCAACGTTTCTCTGGGCTCCGAAGTGCTCGCATTTCGCATCCGTTCCGGACGCGAACTTGCGCGGGTGTCGTTGCGTGCTGGGGACAAAAACGGGGCCAGCCCCCGGCAACTCGAACGACTGCAGACCCAAGACGACACGCTCGTCCTTGGTGGTGGCAATCGTTTCGTCAATCTGGCTTCGGCGAGCGGCGGACGGGCGCCCGAGGTGCAACGTGTGGACTCGGGGCACGGGTGGATCTTCGACCCGATCGAGGGCCTCGATCCAGGACACAATGATGCCGAGCGGCTGCGGCTGTGGGTGCGCTTTGTGGTGAGTGGCGATGCCCCGCGGGCCGCGGTTCTGCTCGCGCGCCGGGCCGTGGTTGCGATGCGACTGGGTCCCGACGGTCGACCGATCCGCGCCCTATGGGTCCACCAAGCGGCCGGTCGCGAGGAATACGTCGCGATGGACGTGACTGAGGACCGGGTGACCTTGGTGCAGGAAGATGGCGCGATAGTCCATCTGGATGCACGCGACGGCACCGTGCTCACACGCTGGCCGGGAAAACGACCGACCCGTGGGGCGCTGCTGGTGGGTGCGTCGAGGACGGGGAAAACCGCAACCGCTGGCAAAACGGCGACGCCAGACGCAGCGTTGGTGCGCCAGCAGTTGGTGGCGCTGTTCGGGGACGGTGATCCTCGTCTGCATCCCGCCCATGTGTTGGCCGCGGACCTCCTGTGGCGTAGTGACGACGTCTCCGCCCGGGCCACGGTCGAGGCGCTGGCCGACGGCAGTCGTACCGTTGGCTATGGTGACCCTGCGGCGGGGCTGCAGGCGCACGCGCTCACGTTGATCTCCGGCCCGTGGGGGGCCGCCGATGCGGCCGAGCTCGAGGCACGCCTCGCTGCGCTGTCGGACCGACCGAGTTTTCTCGCGGGCCGCTCGCTTCAACTGGCGACCGTCGCGCGAGCCGCGGTGCACAGCGGCAATCGTGAAATGGTGCCGCACCTGGTTGGGCACCTGCTGCACCCAGCGACCGCCGCCTCGGACCTCACGGAGATCGCGGGCGCGCTCGCCACTTTGGGCGGCGAGGCTGCGACCGCGGGGCTCGCTGCCTTTGTGCGTCGTTATCACGCGGATCCGGAGATCGTGTACGAATCGCGCGCCTTGCATGTCGCGGTCGACTACCTCGCAGACGACTATCTCGCAGACGACGACGGTGCGGGCGACTCGGCGTCCCCGGCGACGTCCGAAAGCGAGAGCAAAATCGAACCGGCCGATACCGCAGAGGCGACGCTAGATGCTGCGTTGCGAGACCCCTTCACCGAGCCTGAACTACGTGCTTACATTGCGCAGCACGTTGCTCGTGATCGAGCGTCCGTCGCGAGTTTGGCCACCAACAAAGCGACCCGAAATGCGAGCGTTTCGGCCCCGGCCAGCGGAGACACCAGTGACTCAGGACGCATCCCGCCCCCGCTCCCAACGGTTCAGTCTGAAGATCTGTGATGGGCCCAGCTGCGGGTTGTCGCACGACAGCGATCGCCTGGCCGAGCACGCTCGGGAGGTGATCGCGCGAGATCCCGAGTTGGCGTCGCGTGTGTCGGTGGATGCACTGTCGTGTTTCGGGCGGTGCGACGAAGGGCCGAACTGCTTTCTTCAAGCACTGGGTCCACACGACGATCCCGACGACGAGCCGGGGCCCGAAGTGCTCGAGACACAACGCGGTTTTTACCCGGGCGTAGACCGAGACTCGCTCACCCGCATCGTGACCGAGCACGGCAGGACCGGTCGCCCCATCGAGGCCCTGGTCGACGACTACTGACCCGGGGGCACGTCAGTCGGCGGCCAGCAGCGATTGTCCATGCGCGACATATCGCGAAAAGCTGTCGAGGGCGACGTTGCCGCCACACACCAGCAGCACGACGTTTTTTCCGGCGAGCCGGTCGCGCAGCGGTCCCCACGCAGCCGCGGTGGCGGCAGCGCCCGCAGGCTCAACCGCAAGACAGACGTCGGCCATCAGTACGGCCATTGCCCGTTGGATCTCGTCGTCGGACACGGTGACAAATGCCTCCACGTTGTCGCGGCACAACGCAAAGCTGTAGGGCGCGGCGTGGGGCGCCCCCAGGCTGTCGGCGATGGTCGTGACCGCCTCGATACTCTGCGGTTTTCCGGCCGCGATCGAGCGGCGCATCGAGTCGGCGCCTTCGGGCTCAACCCCGTACACGACGATATCGGGACGCAGTTGCTTGATCGCAGCGGCGATGCCCGCACACAACCCGCCGCCGCCGATCGGTACGAC
>JAESSZ010000186.1 GCA_016763875.1 Nannocystaceae bacterium | reverse complement strand
CTTGAAGCCGGCGCACCGGGCACGGGCTCCGAGATGAGCTGACCGGGGCCCGCCTTGGTGAGATCGTCGTCGAGCGTCACCATGAACCTACAAGAGCCGTTCGAGCGCCCTCTCGAATGTCTTCCAACTTAGCGGGTCCTCGTCCCGTGGGTCGCGGGACTGCCAGATCGCCCAAGATGCGTCCTTCTTCGACCCGCTTAGGATCAGCATGGCTGACTGGGCTCCGCGACGGCCGCGGCGGTAGAGGTCGATGCGCCCACGGGATCCAACCATGAGCGTGCCCATGGGATTGAGCACGATTGCCACAGAGCCGAACGTTAGAACAAGCGCATCGACGCCGTAGACGCCGATGTTCTCCTCGGACAGCCGAATCCGAGCTCGGCTGATTTCGACGAGCCCCTCGTCGACGAGAAAATCGTGGACCTGACGGCTATTCGGGGATCCAAAGATGCGGGTGCCGGGCGATGGAGGCACCCGCGCTATCGAGGCGTCCGCACCCCCGTGGCGATGAATCTGCACGTGCGGTAGAAGCTACGAAGCAAGGACGGGGCACTTGAGCAAGAACGGAAAGAACACGCGCAGCAAGGGCGCCACGCTCAAGCGCCGCCGCCCCATCGCGAGCAAGCTCGTCAAGAGGATGAACGGGTACGTGAATGGCAAGGTCGTCGATCTGAAGGCGTTCCAGATGGGCAAGGAGAACGCGGCCGAGCTTCAAAAGACGGTCGCTACGCGGGAGGATCTCGCCGACCACCATCCGGCACACGCGATCTACGTCTACGCTCAGAACCAGGTCTCGGTCATGTCCGAGCAGCTCACCACGCTGCAGGAGATGGATCGGTTCTCCCGGCTCATCTCGAAGGCCGAGGACGAGTACGCGCCGTGCGGCCCGCCCATGAGCCCGCTGACCACGTCCTTCTTTACCTGCTGGGCGTTCTTCGATGCTTGCGTCGGGCTGGCGCAAGAAACCATCGGCACCACGACCATGGCCGTGGGCACGGCCTTCGGCATGGACAAGGAGCTTGTGCGACTGATCGGGTTGATGCAGGAATCACGCATGGGCATTTATGCCCACGAGGGCATCCAGGGGGACACGGTCACGCTCCGCGAGCTGGTCACCGACACGGTCTGCCGCGCGCTTGTCCCTTCCGGATACCGCGGGCGCAAGGGGGAGCTGTGGTACGTCCGGGTGCTCCCGCCAGCGTTGCCCGACATCGAGGAACATGTGGTGTTCACCACGCCATACGTCCTCATGGAACCAGCCAGCGACTGGCATGCCTACTTCGATCGAACGCTGCCCGACGCCCCCGCACAGGACCACGTTGCCCGATACGAGCGCCTGATGAAGTTCGGCCCGGCGCGCGACTTCTGGACCGAGTTTGTCTTCGAGGCCTATCTCAACCATCGCGACGACGTCATCTTTCTCAAAGGTCTGCCCGACGTGGCGGAGAGCCGCCCCCACTCGAGCGTGAACAGCTGACTCCCCGACATTCAGGAGCGACTCCGACGCACCGGCCTTCCCCGATTCGCCGAGGGCCAAGACATCCAGGTCCAGGTGGGTCAGGCACCCGTGGTCAGGCCACGGTGGGAGTTCCACAGTCGGGACCAGACGAGAAGCGTCGTGATCACGCAAGACTTCATCGCAGTCCAGACAGCTGCCTATGACGTCTACGAGGACTTCGAGGACTTCTTCTCGAACCCGCTCCAGGTCGTTGGGGATGTAGTCGAACCAAGCCTCGTGCAGCGGGTCGGACTTCGGTACGTCGATCTGATCCGTCCTGGGCCTGAGCGCAGCATCGAGGAGTTTTTGAAACCCGGGCTCCAAGGGCTGAAGGCCGATGACATTGGCGCCAACAGCTTGCTCTCGCGGTTCGAGATGCTCGCGCAGACCGGAGTCGGGATGATGCGAATCCGCTGCCTTCAGTCCAACGACGGCTCCCCGCTACCGCCCGACCTTAGAACCAATACGCTGAACCTCGATGCGACGGTAGCAAACGGGCTTGAAGTCGGCGAAGTCGTCAGCATCCTCGATCTCGACCACTTCGCGAACGAACCGATGGACTACGAGCTCGCCGCGGTGGTCGACTCGATCGGCCACCTCCACGACAATCTCGACCAGGCGTTTCGCGCCGCAGTGACCCAGGCCTCGCGCTCGACGCCGCATCCTTCGAATTTGGTGCGAATCCGACGGATCCACGACCTCGCCCGGGCTTGGCGAAGACGCGCAGGACGCCCGCTTGGGAAACTGCGGCATGAGTCATTGGGCGGCCAGCCCTCCGTCGTGGCGCTCCTCGGCGCCGTTGCGCTCGACGACGCCGGCCTTCTCGCAACGTTCAACGCGTTAGCGAGTTCGGTGCCCGTCGGGCGGAGCAAGCTGTCTCAAATGGCCACGGACGCTGGGTTGCCGGCGACGCCCCACGATGAGGCAGATCGCTCGTTCGACAACGAGACTCTCCTTACGTAGGGCGTAGGGGCAAGTGGGGTGGCTTGGCGAACGAAGATCAGATCAGGCGCAATGGCTGGCGTCAGGGCTCCGTCGTCGAGAGCGAACTAGCCAAGAGCATCGCCGCTGAAACATCGGCGCCGGACGGCGCGGTTTTCATCGTGGCAAGTCAGGACTGCGATGTAGTGCACGGGTCCTTCGATGCAGAGCCCCACGTGGAGGTGATCGCTGCGCTCAAGGCCCCCGATGCCGCGCCCGATCCTCAGCTCGCGCACGGGAAGAACCCGCGACGACTTCACCTTCGGTTCGGCGATAGCGATCGGCTGGAGCTCGCTATCGAGGACCGGTACTTCGTGGACCGGGCGCGGCTCGCAGATCATCGGCCAGCCGGCCCTCGGCGAGGCGGACACTCGTTTGCTCGCCACCTGGATTGCAAAACGATACGTCCGCACCGCGTTCCCGGATGCGTTCAACGAGCGAATCAGGGGCGCGGCGAAGAAGATCGACAAGGCCTTGAAGGTACACGGGCGGGGCGCCAGCGGTATCTTTCTGCTTCTCGACCGTTGGGACCAGGTCGATGACGCCGTGCCGTACAACGTCGTAATCGTCGTGCTCTGCCCGGTGGCGGTTTGCAGAGCACGAAGCGCACGAAGCCGAGGTTGCTGCGCTCGCGCCCAAGCTGATGGCTGCGTTGGATGTCTGCGACGGCATCAACGTCCTCGATGCCCAGCACGTCGCCGAGAACGAATTCACGCTGCACGACCTGCATACCCATAAGCGTTGGGAGTTCGACTTCCGATCACAATAGGGTCGCCCTGGCGGCAGTATCTCGCTGAAGCCGTAGATTGGAGAACGCTTCTCAAGCCCGCGGGGAGGCGCTCCCACGTAGGGAGATAGACTTGGTCGGGCCACCGATACAGGCACTACAGTCTGCAGGTCGTCCAGCGCCTCCGCAACGCCGTGAGGAACTCGCTGACCCCTCCGCCCCCGGGATGTTCCGTGTAACGTTCCCGCGACCGCCAAGGTGTGCTGGGGACAATGATGTGTGGGTGCTCGCGCTTCGTGGCCATCGATAACTTCCCGGATCGGGCCACCTGGAGTGCTTGTTACCCGCGGGTGGCGAATCGCTCACTGAGCGCGGAGATCAGGTCGTCCGTATCCACCCGCGTTTCATGATTCAAGAGGGCGCTTTTTGCAGCCTGCTCACACGCCCGTGTCAGTTCAGCGTGGCTGATGCCTTCCGCCCTCGCGGCGACCTGAGCCCAGTCCATCTCCGCAGTATCGAGTAGTGCGAGCCGCGACTGCATGACACTGGTTACGATCTCGGCAGACGGCAGCTCGTACTCGAAGACTCCGTCGAAGCGACGAAACAACGCGGGATCGAGTAGCGCGACGTGATTCGTCGCGCCAATGATGAGGCTCTCGGAGTCGTCCTGCTCAAGAAACTGAAGAAACGAGTTGAGCACGCGCCGGATCTCACCGACATCGTTTCCGGCGTCGCGCTGGCTACCGAGGGCGTCGAACTCATCGAAGAGGAAGATGCCTCGCGTTTCGGCGATCGCATCAAACACAAGGCGAAGCTTCGCGGACGTCTCCCCCATGAACTTGCTGATGAGACCGTCGAGCTGGATCGTGAACAAGGGCACACCCATCTCCCCTGCCAATGCTGACGCGGTCATAGTCTTGCCCGTTCCTGGTGGACCCACGAATAGCAATTTTCGCTGCGGTGCGAAGCCGTGCGCGCGCAGACGTTCGCGCTCGCGTTGTTCGTGCAGCACCCGGTCCAACTTCTCACGAAGGGGCGCTCCGAGGGCCATGTCGCCTAGGCGTGTCTTTGGGTAGCTCGCCGAGAGAAGGCCGCTCAGTTCACCACGTGGCTGCGTGAGCGCGACAGGCTTCGGGGGCAGAAGCGGGCTGGCCGCGTGTGACTGCGCCTTGCCCTTGTCAACCAGATCGCGCAACTCTTGCGCGAAAGTTCCATGACCAGAGCGTGCCGCCTGAGCCGCGACCTGCATGGCGATCGCGTAGAAGCGAGAGTCATCACCCTCCGCGTGGCTCCGGATGAGAGCCTTGATCTGGGCAGCCTTCGCCATGTGGGTGCCAGGGTGTCTTGTACCGCGAGGTCGATCCGCGGCTCCAGCCTACTGCGGCGAGTTTGCAGGAAAGACCAAGGGACTGCATCTTCTTGGCTGTTTTGCGTATCGCAGGTCCGAATGGACATTTGTTCGCGTGACACGCGCCTCGCGTGGGCCCCCTTGCGGTAGACCGACGAAGGTTGATCGCACTTCGAGATCGACGCACCAGCTCGCTCTGCGCAAGGCCGCCGCCATGAGCCTCGCTAGAAACTTGTCGTCGGGCTGTGTCCACAGCACGGCGTCTACTTCCCCGCCGTAATCGCGCGTGGCTGGCTCGACACACGAGACTCACTGACCGGCCGACTCAGCACAATCTCTCGCCCCGCGGACTGTCCGTTCGCGTAAGCCGCGGCGCTCCCACCGGAAGTCGAACCCGTCGATCGGACTCTCGGATGCCGTCGCTTGAAGTACGCATTGACGTGCGCATCACCGACCCACACGAGGCCCTCCGCCTGCCCTTCGGAGCGCTTCACGCGGAGCTTGGCACCGAACCCGGAAACAGCACCCGCCAGAAAACTCCGTCGGTCGCGATCGGACCGGATGTCATGACGCCGCTTGTGTTCGTCCCACAGCCGCTGCGTCGTCCGTAGCAAGAACCCGTGAACGAACTCGGCCATCTTGAGGTTCTCGACTCGGCCGCATAGCTCCAAGACCGACCCGCGCTTGCCCTCCAGCGGGCGATACACGGGAATCCAGATCGCCTGCACAAAGTAGTGCTCGGCCAGCAGTCCGGCCAGATTGCGCTCGTGCGCCTGAACGCGGCCCGTGGGCTCTCCCAGCCACGCGTATCCGCAGTCGTCCCCCTCCGTCGTCGGCTGCCGCTGCAAGTCGAGGTTGTACTTGAGCATGATCCGCTGCGCGGTCGAGGCGGCGAGTTCCGCCTCGTGCTGGTTGGAGCTCACCGCAAGCGCGAGGAGTTTTTGGACCCGTGCGATCACCCGGTCTTCAGGATCGTCTCTGCGGTCAGCGCCAGAACTCGGAGGGCTGACCGCGCGAGAATCGATCCCCCGCGCAGCGCAAACCTGTTTGAACATCGGTCCGTGGGGGCTCGCCTCGCCGCCCAGCACCTCGTCGACGAACTGGTGCGCGGCTTCGTGCTTGAGTGTCTCAAGCGTCTCGAGCCAGGGGCGGCTGAGCACCGCCGACATCGACAATGCAATCGTGCGCTCGCGCGCGCGCCAAAGACCCAGGGTTTGTTCGCCCTCATGGAGTTCGAACGCGGGCGCACGCATCGCGTCACCAAACAACTGCCAGTTGATGCTCTCCCATTCGTCGGCCAACCGGCGGATGAGGCGAGCCAACAACAGCGCGCTGGCAGACATGGGGGATTGGCGCTCGCTCTCGGCCCGCATCTAGCCGCACTGTAACCCCTAGTGTCTCCCTCTTTGAACGATCACCCACGAGAGGCGCGCTGCAGCAGATCCGAGTAGAAACGGATCGCCTGCAGGTACGCCTCGACCTTGATCCGCTCCCCAGTTCCGTGCAGTCGCGAGCGGTGCTCCTCCAGAAGAAGCAGCGGCAGAAACCGGTAGGTGCCCACGCCCAGATGCTGGTAGTGCCGCGCGTCCGTGGCTCCAACGACCAGGTACGGTGCCACCGCGAGGTCCCCGAAGGTCTGCAAGATCGAACGCTTCAGCTGCGCATACCCGTGAGTGTCGGTCGGCGATGGCTCGGACGGGTCCCAGCATTCGCCCAAACACTGCACTTCGACACTCGGATCGCCGATGACCGCGCGCGCGTGGGCGATCACCGATTCCACCGTATCCCCGGGCAGGATCCGGAAGTTCACGACCGCCCGGCCGTGCTGCGGCAGCACGTTGTCCTTCGTACCCGCTTCGAACATCGTCGGCGCGGTCGTCGTGCGGACCGATGCTGCGCCCGGAGGTTTGCCCAGCATCACCGCGATCAAGGCGCGTTTAAGCAGCCATAGGTTCGCAACCCCAATGCGCATCCCGAACGGCATGTGCGGTCCGATCGTCTCCAGCATGGTGCGCGTGGGTCCGTCGAGGCGAGCGGCCATCTGATGCTCGTCCAAGCGGCGCACCGCGCGACTCAGACGCGCCACGACACCATCGCTTGCGGGCATCGAGGAGTGGCCGCCGTCACTCACGGCGACCAACTCGAGCGATGCGTACCCCTTCTCGGCGACACCGATCAGCGCCACGGGAACAGTCACGCCCGGGATCGACCCGTCGACGACCACGCCACCTTCATCGAGGATCAACTCGAATCGCATCCCCGCATCGGCGAATGTCTTGGCGATCGCTCTGGCGCCGTTTCGGCCACCGATCTCTTCATCGTGGCCAAACGCGAGCACGATGGTTCGCTCAGGCACGAAGCCCTCGGCCAGCAGCGCCTCGACCGACTCCATGATCGCCATGACCGCAGTCTTGTCGTCCATGGCCCCGCGGCCCCAGATCTCGCCGTCGACGACCGCCCCGGAGAACGGCGGCTGCCCCCAGTCCTGCTCGGTCCCCGGCTCGATCGGCACGACGTCCATGTGGGCGAGCAACAAAATCGGGAGAGCCGTGTCGTCGGTGCCCGGCCAGCGATACACCAGGCCAAACTCGTTGACCGTTCGGCGCGAAAGCTCGGCGTGGACGCGCGGAAACTCGCGCTGGAGCAGGGCGTGCAACTGACGGAACGTCTCCGGATCACCGTGCGTGTCGGTCACCGAGATCGTGGGGATCTGCAAAGCCGCGGCGAAGCGCGCGACCGCGGCATCGGGGTCGATACTGGGCAGACTTAACTTCGGGCTGTGGTCCGAAGCGCTCGGGCGCATCAACGCGGCCCTAGTCAGAAGAACGAGCAACAGCGTCCCAAGGACGCCGAGTAGGACCTGCACCCAACGCCGCTTGAACATCTCCGGCAACGTAGCAGCCAGCGCACGCTGCGCCCAGAGGCCCAACCGTTCGGGGAGCCTGCGGACGCCCGATCCGGGGTTATGCTGGAACCAGCGATGTCGCGTCATTGGCTACTCGTTGCTTTCGCGCTGGGACTGTCCGGCTGCGCCGCGGAACTCACCGTCCTCACGGCGCTTGCGTTCGGCATGACGATGGGCGCTTGGATCATCGGGTGGGATCGCCAACGCCGCGCCCTGTACGACGCGGAAACCCTGCGTCATGCGATCGCCAGCGGGCAGCACCGTGCACTCGAAGAACACCTGCGTAAGACCCTAGCCTTGGCCGAGGCGGGTGTAGCCGTCGGACCGGAGCGGCAGTGGTTGGCGCGGGCCCAGCTCGGCGGACTACTGGTCGCGGAGTGGCGACTAGACGAGGCGGCTCAGGTTTACGGCACCGACAAAGAGGAGCAGCTGTCGCCGCATCTGCGTGCGCTGGCGGCGTTCGGACGCCACGAGTTGGCGATTCTCGAGGAGCCGCCCGACCAGGCCCGGTTGGACGCGATTCGCAGCGACCGTGACAAGTGCCTCGACCACGTACCTGCGGCCTTCCTCAAAGACGTGCACGCGGCTTGG
>JAESSZ010000185.1 GCA_016763875.1 Nannocystaceae bacterium | reverse complement strand
CCTGTTTCATCCGCATCGTCGTCCATCCAGGCGGTCGCGCCATCCGCGTTCGTGCCGCCGCTATCGGCATCGGAGCCACCGCCTGCGGTGCCGTCGCCTTGTCCCGCGGTCGGCGCGGTACCGCTGCCTCCTTCGTCCTCGTCACCCCCGCCGGAACAACCCACGCACAGGGCGAGCGCGACAACGCTGAAGCGGACAAGGTGGGCGGACGGCAAGCAGTTGTGCGGCATCGAGGCAGAGACGCCGCACGCCGTCGGGGTGGCTCACAAATCGACGCGTTCGCGTGCCGAGGACCGCTAAGACGCTCTGGAACGGGTAAGAAAGGAGGATCCTCGCGACCGAGGAGGGGCTATGCTCTGTGCCGCTCGATTCATGTCGTTGGATATTCGAACCCTCGCCGACCTGCTCCACGCCCGCGCCGAAGCGAGCCCCAACGACGTCGCGATTCGGACCAAGGAAGGGTCGGGTTGGGTGACGCGCTCTTGGAGCGAGCTGCGGGACCGGGCCGATATCATCGCCGCCGGAATCCTCACGGCGATCGAACCCGATGACAACGATGTCATCGGCTTGCTCGGTCAGACCAGCGAAGACTGGCTCGCGTGCGATTTTGCCGCCCTGAGCGTGGGTCTTCAGACCGTGCCGATCTACGCGTCGCTGCATCCCGAAGAGGTCGGCTACGCGCACGTCGACACGGGCGTCAAGCTGGTCATTATCGACGACAAGGCGCAGCTCGAAAAGATCCGCGAGATACGGAAGGGGTTCAAATTTTTCGACAAGGACTACGGCGCGGACACGCTCTCGCTGGAGCACATCGTCGTCATTGACCCGACGGGAATCGACGCCGCCAACGATTGGGAGTCGCTGGCCGATCTCGAAGCCCGAGGCAGCAAGGAACTCGACGCACAGCGCGACGACATGGTTCGACGCCGCAAAGAAGCCAAGCCCGACCAGACAGCCACTTATACGTACACCTCGGGGACTACCGGGCCTCCTAAGGCGGTCATTCAGACCCACGACAACCACCTCGCGATGGCGCGTGCGGTGTCGGCGGCAGGCGTGCTTACCGACGGTATTCGCGAGGGCGGCCTGTTTCTGTTCCTCCCACTCGCGCACTCGTTCGGCCGCTTGATCCAGTTCGCCGCGCCGTACCGAAACCTTCACCTTGTGATCAGCTCAGTCCCCACGCTCGGCGAAGACCTCGGTGCCACGCGGCCGGGTTTCTTCCCTGGGGCACCGCGAGTGTTCGAGAAGATGAAGGCCAAGATCGAGAACGCCGTGGCGGGTGCTCCGCCGCTGCGGCAGAAGTTGTTCGCTTGGGCCATCAGCACGGGCAAAGAGACCGTGCCCTATCGCTGCAAGGGCGAGCCTCTCCCGTTGTTCCTCGGCCTGCGCCACAGCCTCGCTGACAAGCTCGTGTTGTCCAAACTCCGTGCGCGCCTGGGCTTCGACCGCGCCTTCGCGTTGCTCTCCGGTTCTGCGCCACTGGACGCCGACGTCCACACGTTCTTCCTCGCGATGGGTCTCAACCTGCTGGAGGCCTACGGCCTGACCGAGACCTGTCCCGGTCTGACCGCCAACCAGCCGGGCAAAATCAAGGTCGGAACCGTCGGGCTGGTGCTGCCTGGTGTCGAGATCCAGCTCGCCGAGGATGGCGAGATTTTGGCCAAGGGCCCCAACATCACCAAGGGTTACCTCAACCGTCCCGATGCCACCGACGCCGCCTTCCAAGACGGATGGTTCTGCACCGGGGACCTCGGCTCCAAGGACTCTGAGGGCTTCGTGAAGATCACCGGCCGCAAGAAGGAGCTGATCAAGACCTCGGGTGGCAAGTACGTCGCGCCCACCAAGATCGAAGGCCAGCTCAAGGGCCTACCCATCGTGCAGGAGGCCGTCGTCGTGGGCGACCGCCGCAACTATTGCGTCTGTCTGATCTCTGTCGACCCCGAAGAGCTGGACGAGTGGGCGCGGCAAAAAGGTATCGAAGCCAAGACCGATCACCCCGAGGTGAAGAAGGCGATCGCGGACCACGTCGCCAAGGTCAACGACGGCCTGGCCAGCTTCGAGAGCATCAAGTATTGGCGCATCACTCCCGAGCCACTCACGGTCGACAACGGACTGCTCACCGCATCCCTGAAGGTGAAGCGAAGCGTCGTCGAGGAGCGCTACGCGAGCATCATCGACGAGATGTACTCAACCGGGAAGAAGTAGCGGCGACGGCTCGGCCGAGTCGGCGTCCGCTAGGCGCGGGGTCTACGGCGTGCAGGCGAGCAAGTTTTCGCATCCCGAGGGCTCCGCGTGGGAGTTCATGAGGTCGGTGAGGTTGCAGTTCAACTTGGGATCACGCGCCTGCTTGACGCAATTGTTCGCCGCCCGCCGATGTGAACACCACGCGACCTGATGGCCGTAGTCGGAGTTCCCCATCGGGCCCTGGTCTCCATTCTTGTAGCAGGCCTTGCCAAAAGCGTAGCGGCGGTCCGCAGCCTCGGTGGCATTTGCAAACGTCTTTCGGATCTCGGTGCACGCGGCCGTCACCGCCGCCGCATCGTTGCCGATGTTGCCAATGTCGACGGTGCACTTCTGTGTGTTGAGGAACTCGAACTCCTTGAGGTCGTCGTGCATCATCGTGCACTGGTTTTCGCTGCCTGTCCGTTGCACATCCGTCGGGACTCCGCAGACCTTGCTATCGGTCGCCGGCTTGCTCTTGACCTCGAACGTCGGGACCGTGGTTGTCGACAACAATGACTGCAGAGCCTGGCCCGCCTCGGCAACCGCATCACCCTCGCACTCCGAGATCCCGCCCAGTAGCCCGCCGACGGCCCCTATGATGCCGCCAATGACTGAGTCGAGCTGAATCGTGTCGGCGGCAAAACAGACCGCAGCCGCCGCAAAACCGCCACCAGAAGAGAACACGCCAACAAGGACACCAGCGCCTTGGCAAGCCTTGGAAATCGCCTCACCCGCGAGAGCACCCGGCACTATGCCAGCGGCAGACCAGTTGATGATGCACTCGATGGCGCCGCGGCTTGGGTCCGCAGAAGGGAGCAACTCGACCGCAGGTAGCGGTGTCGAGACTGCACACGCGGCTTCGTCTTCGCCGTCGGCGCAGTCTGCCTCGGCGTCGCACTGCCAACTGGCGTCGATGCAGGCGCCGTCGTTGCAAGTGAATCCCGCGCAGGTATTGCCGCCACCGTCATTGCCGCCGTCACTGCCGCCAGCATCGTCGCCGCCGCTGCAGCCGGCCTCGTCCTCGCCAGCGGTGCAATCTTCGATCTGGTCGCACTTCCAACTGGTCTCGATGCACGTGCCGTCGTTGCAGGAAAAGCCGTCACACGTGCCGCCGCCGTCGTCGTTGCCACCGTCGTCGTTGCCATCATCGTCGTTGCCACCGTCGTCGTTGCTCGGGCAACTCGTTTCGTCTTCGCCGCTCGAGCAGTCGCTCAGACCATCGCATTTCCAGGCTTCGATGATGCAGGTGCCGTCGTTGCACGCGAACCCGTCGCACATGCCGCCACCGTCTGCGTTCCCGCCGTCGTCGGCGTTTCCACCGTCTGCGTTTCCACCGTCTGCGTTCCCGCCGTCGGTGCCGCCGTCACTGGAGGCCGGGCAGTCCGCCTCGTCCTCTTTCTCGGAGCAGTCGTCGAGTTGGTCGCACTTCCAGTCGGCCGGGATGCAGGTCCCGTCCTTGCAACTGAATCCGTCGCAGGTCTTGGTGGCATCGTCGCCGTCGGAATCGCCACCATCGCTTGGCCCCCCGTTACCCTTGTTGCTCACCAAGTACTGGGCGATGGGTTGGTAGTCCCCCTCTTCGATGAACGTCACCGGCGGGGTGCCGCCCACGTTCGCGCTGGCTCCTGTGCGTCCGGCTGTTTGGCCGCCACAGCCACCCAAGCCCAGCGAGGCCACCGCCACGGCCGAAAATCCCGCCCAAGCCACGTTTCGCGTCATCCGAGCCATCCAAGTTGCCGTGCGCGATTTGGCCTTTGGGTTCCCTGGTTGACGGGATCGGGCCCCTTGCCAGGGCTGAGCGCAGCCGGCGTTTGCTGGTTGCGGCCAACGTTCGGAAGCCGGCGAAGATTCAACCAGTAAGCTATGCCACGCGAAAGTCCGACGCTCCATCGGCTCGCTGGGCCGCAGCGGGTATCGGCCGGCAGAGGCGAAACCCGGACGCTAAGGGACCGCAACTTCACCGAGTGACTTGAGGATGGGCTCGCGCTCGGAGCCGGTGGGGATGTCGAACCGCCGAAATACCTCGACGCTCGCAACACCCTCAAGCCCGGAGTTCAACGTGACCCGGAAGTCGTACTTGCATTCGCCTTTGTTGACGCTGTCCGGCCGCATCTCGCATGGTTGAAGCAGAACCTGAGGCTCGTCCGCACGTTGGTACGCGCAGACTTCTTGCTCATCACGGAAAAGGACAACGGCTGCCACCAGCGTCAGCTCCATCCCGTCCGGTAGGATCTCAAGAACCGCGGGCACGTTCGTCGTCCCTGCGCAGTTTGTGGCGTCGACCTGGAGGGCGAGCGGTGTGGCACACGTCCAGTCGTCGGGGAGGTCTTCCGCGCACGGGGCAGCCGGTTCTGAATCACACGCGGGAGTCGTCGCGACGGTCGCGAGGAGTAGCAGGGACCGAGCGGCCCGCGTGGCTTCAAGAATCGCTGTCACTCCCGTTCGCTCCAAGCGCGGCGTCCCGTGTCCTCGCTGATGCCCAGCTTAACACGTCGGTGCCTCCAAGCCGGAAATCGTCGGGTGGGATTTTCACGCTCATCACGTGAACTGTGTTCGGAATGGGGTGCCTCACTCAGGCCGAGATCGACGCGTGTCTCGTGACGGCCTGCGGGACCGATGAGCGTGCGTGCGAGGCTCCGGCGTGCGAGGATCGCCCCCCCCCGAAACTGCCGGTTAGCCGATCTTCGAGCAGATCTCGACTAGGAACCCGTTGATGTCTCTGACGTACGACACGGTCTGGCCCCACGGCTTGGTGGCGGGGGGGGATTGGGCAGATGCGCCTGCCGCGAGGGCTCGCTCATAGGCTGCCGCCACATCGTCGGTGACGAACGCGACCTCGGCGGCCGCTGCGTTTTTCTGTGGGCGGCTCGGCTCAAACACACCGCGGGTCGACACGTCTGCCTCCCCCGCGAACGCTAGCGCGGTGGCACCGGTCTCCATCTCCGCATACTGGCCGCTGTCGTGCATCATCCGCTGCGATAATCCGTAGGCCCGCTCATAGTGGGCAACCGTGGCGGCAACGTCCGGTACGTACAGAATGACGTAACTCAATGTCATCGTGGTCATCGCTGACTACGCTAGCGGGATACGGATCGTACGTCTTGGACAAATGGAACCGAGGCTCACAGCGCGATCTGTAGCGCGCGAACATACTCCGTTGGCGTCGAGCCGGTGAGCAGGCGAAACTCGTTGGCCATGTGGGACTGGTCGCAGTAACCCGCCGCCACTGCAGCTTTCGCGTCGAGCCGTCTATTGGGCGTCAGCCCCGTTGTGAGCCGACGGAGCCGCCCGATCTGGAGAAGCGCTTTGGGCCCGACTCCCGCTGCCGCCAGCACTTGCCGACGAAGGTGCTGACGAGACACGCCGATCTGCTGTGACAGCGCGCAGACGTTGCTGCGGTCCGATGCGAGGCAGGCGCGGGCGTACTGTGTGGCCCGACGATCGTGGGCAGCGACACGATTCACGCGCGTTTTGAAAAAATCGTCGATGCTGTGAATCGCCGCGCCGTGAGAGGCGAGCCTCAGGCAGTCTCCCGGTTCTGTCGCGGCCGCGCCCATGAGTTCGCTGAGTCGCGCCGTGGTGTCGGTGAGTTCATCGACAGGCAACTGCAGCAGGGCTCGGGCGCCACCGGGGGTAAAGCGTACGGCGACGATGTCTCGGGCCCGGGTGACGCGGCGTTGCTGTGCGTGCCGCATCGCGCCGATGATCTTCGGCTCGGGCGGCTTGACGCAAAGTCGGTCAATGAGCAGGTCGACGCACCCGTCGGGCAGCACCCGTTGCGTGCCCGAGTCCCTGGTCCGCAGCGTCCAGTAGCACTCGATGTACTCCTGCAGAACCTGCGATGGGCGTACCTCTCGGTAGGCCACGCTCGGCACTGCAGGCTGTTCCGACCTCACCCGACAATGGTAGCCCACGACGGCAGCCCACGTTGGTAGCCGACGTTGGTCGCACACGTTCAGCGCACAACGACGCCAGCGGTTAGATCGCGAAAGCCGCTCTCGTTCTCCACGCTCTGCCAGGGGCCCGCGTATGAGGACGCGACCCAGCGCCGCTGATAGCTCGTGCCAACCCAAAGGCCCTGGCCGTCCGCCGCACCCGAGCCGAACACCAGCTGGCTAGGGAAGTTGTCCTTTGCGGTCTCCCAGTTGGTTCCGTCGGTGGTGAAGGCGTAACCACCGTCGACTTGAACGAGCACCGCGCCCTGTCCGGCTGCGGGTCGGCCGAACGATGCTGAGGACACCGGGCACGGCGACCACGCGCTGCCGTCGGGGGACGTCGTGCAGGCGGTATCAAAGCCACCGCCGTTCCATTGGCTTGCGAATCCCACGAAGTTGTCAGCGCCGTACGCCACGCCGAACCCGATGCCTTTGGCGTCGGTCGTTTCGTTCCAGGTCAACCCGTCGGTACT
>JAESSZ010000184.1 GCA_016763875.1 Nannocystaceae bacterium | reverse complement strand
TCAGCGATGCCGCTCATGCCTATCCCGCCGATTCCGACGAAGTGAATGTGGGTGTCGCGCTTCTTGAACATGAGCGTCCGCGGCCCGGAAGTGACCTTTATTGCCGAATTTGGGGCAACCGTCCAATTGCGCCGACGCTGCCACGGCAGGCATGCTCGTCGCTGATGGTGCGTAGGACGGCCAAGCGGGCGCCCGGCAAAGACGCCGTGGTGGCTTCGAGCATTCCCGACGCGGTAGCGATTGCTGGCGCTTTGGGTCCCTGGTTTGAACGCGGGCATCGCGATCTACCGTGGCGTGCAACGTCAGACCCGTACGCGGTCTGGGTGTCGGAGGTCATGCTCCAGCAGACGCAGGTGCAGACGGTGCAACGGTACTGGGGCGAGTTCTTGCGTCGCTTTCCGACGGTGCAGCGTTTGGCGGCGGCCGATCAGTCCGAGGTGCTCGAGGCATGGAGTGGACTGGGCTACTACCGACGCGCGCGCTTGCTGCATCGCGGCGCCCAGTTCGTGACCGAAGAGTACGGCGGTCAGCTCCCCGATGACCCGCAGGCGTTACTGGCGGTGCCGGGCATCGGCCGCTACACCGCGGGCGCGGTGGCTTCGATCGCGTTCGATCGGCCCGCACCCCTGGTCGACGGCAACGTAGCGCGGGTGATGTCGCGACTCGATGCGGTCGAGGATCCCGCGCGGCAGCCGGCCACCGCCGCGCGCCACTGGCCTCGGGTGGCCGACATCATCGCAGCCGGTCGGCCGCGGATCTTGGCCCAGGCGTTGATGGAACTGGGCGCCACGGTATGCACACCGCGGTCTCCAAAGTGCGAGGTTTGTCCCGTGCGACCGCAGTGTCTCGCGCATGCGCAGGGGCAGGTGGATGTGATCCCTTCGCCCAAAAAACGCGCGGCCTCTCCCAAGGCGTCGTTCTGGGCGTTGGCGATTATGTGGCGTGGTCGACTGGGCCTGGTGCGTCGCCCCGACGAGGGCCTGCTTGCGGGCATGTTTTGCCTGCCGTTGGTAGCCCGTGATTCTATGGCGACCGCGGACAATTCGGCACTCTCGGCGTGCTTGGGTGTGCCCGTCACGCGGGCTGCAGTGACCGAGACGTCCGTGAAACATGTCTTCACGCACCGGGTGTGGCTCCTGCAGCCCGTGCTCGCGACTGCGCGGCGCAAACCGGCGTCTTTGCCGGGCGGCGAGGCGCTGTGGGTCGAAGCTGGCGAGCGTCCTCGTGGCGGAATGCCTACCGTGACGGAAAAACTGCTCGCGGCGTTGTAGCGCCAGGGAGACGCAACTCCTGGCCCGAGCTACTGCACGGAGTAGAACGTGCCACGACCCATGCCGTGGCGGTGCAAGTGACCGTTCTTCACCAGTTGGCCGACGTGGAATCGGAGCTTGCGTCGGCCGAGCCCGGTGGCTTCTTCGAGGTCCTGCATCGTTGCTTCGCCAATGCCCTCTACCAGGGGCACGAACGCCTCGATTGCTTCCTCAAGACTCATGCGCTCGTCGAACGCGTCTTGCGTCGGCAAGGCAACCTTGCCGGTCTTCTTGCTCGCCGCGACCTTTTTCGCCGTTGGCTTGGCCGCGTTTCCGCGCGTCGCTGCGGTCTTCTTTCCGCTCGCCCGCTTGGTGTCGGATTTCGTGGGAGCGCTCTTTTTGCCCGCGACTTTTTTGCCCGCGACTTTTTTGCCGACCTTCTTGGCCTTTGCGCTGCCAGCCTTTGCTTCGGCCACATCGGCGACTTCGACCGGTGGCCCGGCGGCGTCCACGACCGCGGCGTCGTCCACCACGGTGGTGTCGTTCGCTGGCGCGGTGGGGGGCTCGCTCAGGAGCGCTTCGGCGAGACCGACCAGGCGTAGCTCGCCGACCCCTCGTCCCCAGCCCAGCAGGTCCGCGGCGTCCACGATCTCACCCAGTGTCGCCGAGGGCGCCAACGTTTGTCGGATCGCCGCCAATACCGAGTGGCGCTGCTCGACACCGAGCACACGCTGGTAGTGGGGCGCAAAGTCCCTGCCGTCACCGCTCACGCGGCGGACATTACCAGGGATCCCCAACCCAAACCACGCAGCGCAAGCGCTCGGAGCGTGCCGCGGAGATTGCCGGGGGACCTACTGGGGGACCGCGGTAACGGTGGGCTCGGCCGGCGCCACACTGTCGGTGTCGCCGCCGTCCTCTCCGTCGATCACGAGGTCTTCTTCCTTCACCGGCCGAGGCACGTACGCGACGATCGGGGAGCGACGGCGGCCCCGAATGCGCCCGTTGGTGACCTCGACGGGGATGGGCTCGACCAACTCGTACTTGTACCCGCGCGTCTTGATCTTCATGTGGTACGTGCGCTCGTTGTGCTCGATATAGCGCCCCACGCCGACGCTTTGTTGTCCCTCACGCTTGTAGTCGCGGTGCAGAAGCACGAACGAGAACATCCTGACCGCGTTCATGTTGAGCAGCCGGTGACAGCCGTGTGAGAAGCGCCGCAGGATCGACATATAGTCCACGCTGCCGTGGGTTCGGATGCCGTTGTCGAGCTCGGCGACCGAGCCGTCGGCGCGAGTGACCTGCTTGATGTGATAGGCCGCGACAAGTCCGTAGGCCGAGCGGTAGCCGGGGCCGATCGTCGGGTAGTTGACGTCGGTGCGGTACTTGCCCTTGCGCCAGGCACCCTTGATGAGCTCCGCCGGTGGCGTGTTTGCGGGCGGAATCCACACGGGGGCGGCGACGATGTTTTTCCACACCCGCGCGCCGACGTCGGAGTTCTTGTATTTCATCATCAGCTCGCCGTCTTTGACCTCGTTGCGCCACGAGCCGATCGTGGTGCGCCAGTGGACGAGTGGGATTTTTTGCCCTTCGTAGTTCACGTACAGCGTCAGTTTGGGTCGCGACCGTCGCGGCTGCCCGGTCTTATTGCCCTCGCTGTCGTACGGAAAGTCGTACCAAACGTCGCCGCGGTCGATCAGCGTCTCAAACTGCATGTTGGCGCCGTAGTAAGGCGGCTTTTCGGGCAGTTTGACCGCGATGAGCAGGGACCCAAAGCCCTTGTCGGAAAGGTCCGATAGGCCGGCCAGTCGCGTTTTGGCTTTGGCGGGGGTGTCGATGTCCAGGGCGGCCACGACCGCGTTGAGGTACTCGCTGGCCAGGTCGCGAAGCTCGTGCTCGTTGCCCTCTGCGTCCTTGTACGTGAACGTCTTGCCCTTGCGGTTCTTCCACGTCGCTGCGGAGCCGTCTTCGAGCACGCCAGCCGAGAGCACCGTGCGCTCCTGCAGCACACGCAACAGTCGCTGGTGGACCGACTGTCTGGGGTCCAGCGCGAGGAGCTCCACGTTGTCGCCCTTGAAGTGGCCCCAGCCCATCAGCTCGTGTTTACGTTCGAACGTCGCGAGCGCGTGCGTGGTGGGCGAGTCGTAGACACCAGGCGCGAACTTGCCGGAACCATCGCCTCCGGTGAACAAACGCTCACATCGGAACCGCCGCTGCGCGTGATCGATGACATCGACCTCGTCCTGGTACTCCCGCCAGCGCGTGTAGGCCTTGCGCGTTGCCGGGTTGTCCTTGGTTGCGAGCAATGCGTCGGCGCTCTCGGGGTCGAGCTTGGCCTTGCGCATCTTTCGCTTGAGTTGCGCCAGGTGGTAGCGCGCACTCTTGTTGCGCTTGCTCTTGCCGCTCTTTCTGAAGGTGATGACACCATCAAACTCGGCGAATACCGAGCGGTCGTAGCCCGCCGCTTGCAGACAGGGGACAACCTCGGCGTCGAACTCGTTCCACTCGCGCGCAATCACGCTCAGCGTGGAGGGAATCCCGTACAGCTCCAAGTAGTTGCGGTCGCCCTCGTCCAACGCGTCGCCCCAGTGGTTGACGCGGTTGTTGGCGAGATCGATGTACGTCTCCCGGTAAGCGTTGTCGGTCGCGTCTTCGGTACCCGCGGTCTTCTCCGAAAGGATGTACGGCACCCAGTCATCGGAAAGGTCGATGACCGTGTAGCCGCGGGCTTCCGCTTCGCCGATGTCCATTTTTGTCGGCGCTGCCGGATCGCCGTCGAACACCCAAGCAACGCCCGCCGGGTGTTCTCGAAGGCTGCCCTTGGTGATCGGGCCCAACTCGATGCTCGGGGCAACGGTGTCGGGGTTTGCCTCTTCCGCCTTCGAGGCCCCATCGGCGGCGCCAGAGGGATCCGGCTCATCGCCGTTCACCTTTGTTGGGGTCGAGCACGCCAGTCCGCAGGTCAACGCCGCCAGCAGCGCCGAGCGAGCGAGCGTTGTTGCCCGGTGCTCATTGCCGCACGCGGTTGGCCGTTGGACTGCCGTGTTTTGCCTCATGCGCGCCAAACCCCCCGATAAACTGCTGCGTACCATGCCTGTGCCTCGATCCTAGCTCGCTGGGGTCTACGCGCCAAAGGGCCCACGAGATTCCGCCCGCGCTTGGGTGAGTCCACAATATCGTCGCGCCTACGCCCCGGGGTTGCCTCATCGCTCGCATCGAGCAACGTACCCCGGAGGCGCCCCACAGCGTTTGCTGCAACCTTTACATCGTTGCGCGCTCATGACACGGTCGGCGCGCCGCCGGGGTGCATCAGGGGATGCACCACACCACGGGTTCGCCCGGCTGCTGTTGAGGGAAGAGATGTCTAAGTTGTCTCTGAGTCGCCTAGTCTCGTTTGTTGCGCTTTACGGTGTCGCGTTGGGCGTCGGAGCGACTGTCGCCAGTTCGTGCATCGGCGTGAACTATCCAACGGTGGCGTTCCGTTGCAATCCGCGGCAGTCGGACAACTGCCCTGAAACGCACTACTGCTGCGCCGACGATCCTGCTGCCGTAGACGGACTACTGCCGAACTACCTGCAGAAAGACATCGGCAACAGCAGCTCGCCGTACTTCTCGGGCGTCAACAACGGCCTGGGTACCTCGGGTATGTGCGTCAATCGAGACGACATTCCGACCGGCTCGGGCCTGCTTGAGCCGATTGCGGCCAACTGTCCGATTCCCTGCAACCCGACCTGGGTGCGCGACGAGATCGACATCGTGTGCGGCGCAACCCGCGTATGCTGCCAAACCGGGCAGCTCGAAGCGGCGGACTGCGTGCGAGACGACGAAGGGGAGCCGTACCGGCCGGTCAACGGCGCCGATATCGGGGGCCTCACAGACTGGAACGCAGCCGCGCACGCGACCCACCAAGATGCCGCGGGTATCGAGTGCACTGGGATTGCCATGGGCGACCAGACTAGCGACGCCTTCCTCAACTGCATTGCGCAGCTGACCGTGGCCGACCAACGTGGGTTCTGCATGGCGCTGGAGGCCGGGCAGGTGTGTCCGACAGAAAAGCCCACCTACGTTGACGCGTGTACGGTGCTCAACGGCGGCGGCGGCGAAGTACCGCCGCAATAGCCGCAGTATTACTGCGCGGTCGACGCGTTCCGTCGCGAATCGCGCGGAGTCGCGGCGTTGTTTGGGATCACCGGGACCGCGCGGACAGGGTTGTGAGCCCGTCGTCCCGGGACAAACGGCTGATCGTTGGCGCGAGCGCAGCAGCGCTTTTCTGGCCTGGCCCGCGGTCATCCTAACTGCACTCGTCGCGTTTTTCCTCAGTATATGGGCAAGCGGAAGCAGCCTGGACGAGGTGCGCGCG
>JAESSZ010000183.1 GCA_016763875.1 Nannocystaceae bacterium | reverse complement strand
TGCTCGATGTTGGTGTGTACGACAACCGCGTCTTCATCACGATGGAGTACTTGCAAGGGGCGCGCACGCTCGACGAGTGGATCGACGACGAGCAGCCTTCGTGGCGCGAGATCCTCGCCGCGTTCATGCAGGCCGGTGAGGGACTTGCGGCGGCGCATCGAGCCGGTCTCGTGCATCGCGACTTCAAACCGGGCAACGTGCTCGTTTCCGGGGATGGTCGGGTGTTGGTGACTGACTTCGGACTTGCGCGACAGGTGCACGCGGTTCGCTGGGACACCAACACGGCAGCCGCCCAGGAGGGGGAAGAGGGCGCTGGGGACCTCGGTCTGACCAAGACTGGCGCCGCGCTGGGAACTCCGGCCTACATGGCTCCGGAGCAACATCGGCGCGAACCAGTCGATCAGCGCAGTGATCAGTTTAGCTTCTGCGTCGCGTTATTCGAGTGCTTGTACGGCCTGGCCCCGTTTGAAGGCGGCGACCAGAAAGAACTGGCGGACGCCGTGACCCGCGGCCGACTCCGGCAGCCCCCGTGGGATACGAAGGTCAAGCCCTACGTGTGGAAGGTCGTTCGGCGTGGGCTTATTTCGGATGCGCGGGAGCGTTTCGAGTCTCTGCCCGAACTGCTTGCTGCGCTGCGCCGTGATCCTTCGGTTACCGCGCGTCGCGTCGCGGCTGGGATCGCTGGCGGCATCGTGGTGCTCGGGGGGTCCGCCGTCGCGGCGCTTCAGTTGATGCCAACGGAGGCGGTGTGCGGCGATGGGGCGCGGCAGCTGATCGGGGTCTGGGATGGCCGGCATCGCGAGAAACTCGGCGCCGCCTTCGCTCGAATCGAGACCAGCTACGCGCCGGAAGCTTGGACGCGGGTGGAAGGCGGTCTCGACCGCTACGCGCAGGCCTGGGTGCAGGCCCACCACCGGGCGTGTCTGTCCGCGCAGGAGGGCTCGCAGAGTACGCAGACGATCGAGTTTCGCAAGGCATGCCTGGGACAACGCAAGCTTGCCCTCGCGGCTGTGGTCGACGTGGTCGCGACTGCCGATGCGCCTTCCCTGACGCACGCTATTGGTGCCGTGCAGCGCCTCCCGCCCTTGTTGCCCTGCGATGGCGAGCAGCAAGGAAAGTCGTCGAGCCGCATGAGCGCCGAACAAAGCGCGGCGATCAGTGCCGCTGGGGTCAGGGTTCAACGCGCACGCGCGCTGTCCGGGATGGCGCGCTACCGGGAGGCGGAAGTCGAAGTGGAGGCTGCTTTGGCGGTTGCCGAGACGTTGGACGACGCACGCCTGCTCGGTGCCGCTGCGTACGAGCGGGGCACGCTCGCCGTCGAACAGGGGGACGACACCGTGGCGCAGCGGTTCCTGGAGCAGGCGTTTTTTGCCGCCCAGCGTTCGGGCAATGTCGGGTTGGCGGTCGATGCCGCCTCCGATCTTGCGCAGGTCGTTGGTGTTCGGTTGGCCGACCCGGACCAAGGCCTCGTGTGGGTCCGTCACGCGCGAGCGGCGATGCAGCGCCTGGGCCCGGACGCGCATCGGGAGGCCGAGGTCCTTCACGCACTCGCAGAAATCGACTACTCGCGGGGCGACTACGACGGTGCCCGGGGGCACGCGGCGCAGGGGGCGACGTTGCTCGAGGACAACGAGAGCCTTGATCCCGCGCTGCTCGCCGCACTTCTCAATACGCTGGGAAACGTGCTGCGGGCGTCCATGCTCTACGAAGAGTCGCTGGAGCAGTTCGAGCGCGTGCATGCGATTCGGCAGCGCCTTTGGGGAGAGAACCACCCACGGGTTGGGCGAGCGCTCAACAACCTCGGGACCACTGAGCGGCGGTTGGGCAGACTCGATGCCGCGCTCCTGCACTTGCATCGCGCTGCACTGGTGCTGGAGCGATCGCTTGGCCCTGAACACCCTTCGGTGGCCACGCCATTGATGAATCTTGCGGAGGTCTACGGTGATCGCGGCGAGGTCGACTTGGCGCTGCGATACGCAGATCGGGCGGTTGCACTGACGCAGGCGGCGCACGGAGGCGACCACCTCGATACCGTGCTGCGTCGGGTCGATCGTGCGCGCCTGCAGCTGCGACTGCTCGGCGATGCCGCGCGGGTCGTGGACGAGTTGGAGTCTTGCACGCGGGTTCTCGAGGCCGACTACGCCCAGCATCCCAAGCTCAGTGAAGCGTTGCGGGCGTGGGCATCGGCCGCGCTGCTGGCGGGCGACACAAAAACAAGCACGGAGGTCGCCCAGCGAGGGCTGCGTCTGCTGCCCGACGACGGCCATCGCGACAATCCGGCGCGCGCTGCACTGGAGTCCGTACTTGCGCAGGCCGAGTGGATTGAGTGGGCCGATGACGGTGACCAAACGGCGGCCGTACGGCGGATGGAAGGCGCGGCCAAGGTGCTGCACGAGGCGGGGGAGGGCTGGCGCCAGGAGGCTGCAATGGCGGCCGCATGGCTGCGGCGACATCGCGATCGCAGCTCAAGGCCGGGCACGGAGCGGCCGATACGCGGATCGGATGCTCGAACGGTCGACACGACACCCAAGCGCCCCTAGGGCCGGCGAACCTGATTGCGTCGATTCGCACGGGGTCCATTCGGACGGGGACGAATCAGGGGTCATTGCAGCCCTGCAGTCCGCCCAATGGGTGAGTCGCCCGATCGTCGCGCTGCGGCTGGAGCGGCTCAGCACCCAGGTACAGCGCGTCTACCTGAGCTACGACGAGCCCTGCCGCCGCCTGGACGGCAAAAATCCAGAGACCGTGGTCGTCAAATGGGCTGGTTCGGACGACCTCGCGTGGGCACGTGAGACCGGGCTGTACGCACAACTGGGGACGCACCCGAGTATCGCTGCCCCGCGCTCCGCGGTGGTTGCCGGGTACGACGGCGCGATCGCAGGCCTGGTGCTCTGTGACGTGCGGACGAAAGCGGCTGACTACCTGGACGGCCGTTCATTGCGCCTGGGAGTCGACCGCCTCGCACGTATGCACGCCGACTTTTGGCAGGCATCGGTGTCTGTCGGTGACCCCCCCGGGAGCGGGCAACTGGACTCACTGGGCAACGCGTTGCGCCACCGCGATTGGGTCGACGAGGTGGCAACCTCTTCGACCGTGGATCGGTCGGTGTTGTGGGAGGCGGCGGAGCATCTAGACGCGACCCCGCAACTTCCGACCACGATCCCCACGACGCTGGTGCACGGAGATCCGACCCAGGGCAACGTGCTGCCGTCGAGCAGCAGCGTGCATCTCATCGATTGGGGCTCGGTACGAAACGGCGCTGGTGTGCTCGATCTGGCGTTGCTCATCGGTGGGGTCGCCTCACCGGTGGATGGCTGGCACCACGAGTGGGAACTCGTGCTCCGCTATCACGCGAATCTCGTTCGCGGCGGCGTGCAGGGTTATCCACTGGACGCGTGTTGGCGTGACTACGAGCTCGCGAAGCCGGAGGCCCTGCGCGCGATGATCGATGC
>JAESSZ010000182.1 GCA_016763875.1 Nannocystaceae bacterium | reverse complement strand
GCTTGGCCGCAGGCCCCAGCTCACGCGCGGCTGTCCAGCCCACGACGCCGAGCAGCAGCGGGACTCCAAACAGGAGTGTGATGGGGTGCTGCGTCACGGTTCCCACCATCGAAACCAAGGACATCGACGCTATTGCCAACGCTCGGCCCGCGACGGATCGTGTCTTGTTACGGATTGCGGGAAGCGTCCACGCATTGCCCTCCATCGCTTGCGCGGCCAGACCCAGGGTTTGCAGGGCCTGGACCAGGTTGGCGGCGGCGTCCGGTGCGACCTTGCTGACCACGACGAACGGCAGCCGCGGAATCCTCTTGTCGATCGCCGCCGCCGGGCTCAGCCCCATCGCCGGGTTGTCCCGCAGCCAGGCGTGCAGTCTGTCACGCAGCGCGGCGTCGAGTTTGTCCCCGACCTTCCCGGGACCGGTGACGTACACGGTGGCGTTGCCGTCGCGCAGGATGACGACCGACATGCCGCACGCCAGACAGACCGCCAGTCCGGGCAGCAGTGGGCCCCGACAACCGGTGCACTGCCCGTGCTCGGACATCGGGCCGACGAGCGCGGTGGCTTGCCCGTCCACAAGCGCTTGCAGACGCTCAGCGACGGCTTCGGCGGCCTGGGGTCGGTCGGCTGGGGATTTGGCCAGCAGCGCACGGACGACCGCGCGGAGACCTTCACTTGCGTCGACCGAGGACGGGACCTCCGGGATCGGGGCGGTGCGATGGGCCTCGATGACGCCAAACGGCGTCGCGGCGGCGTAGGGCGGTGCGCCAGTCAGCATCTCGAATGCGATGCAGCCCAGCGCGTACAGGTCGGTTCGGCCGTCGACTGCGAGCGGGTCGAGGCATTCCGGCGCCATGGTGTCAGGCGTGCCCAGAACCGCCATCGCATCGACGCCGACCCCGGCGAGCGAGCTGGCGCGCGCCATCCCAAAGTCGGCGATCTTCGGGATCGGCGGTGCGTGGCCGTCTGGGTTGTCCGTTTGCTCGCGATCCGCGAGCAGCACGTTCGACGGCTTGAGATCGCGATGCACGACGCCGGCCGCGTGGGCCGCGGCGAGTCCCTTGGCGATTCCCAACAGGATCTGGACGACCGTCTTGCCGTCGGGGGGCTCGTGGTCGTGGCGCGCAATGAACGTGGCGAGGTCGGCGCCGCGTACGAGCTCCATCACTAGGACTTCGCGCCGATCCACGGTGCGACGACCGAACATGCGAACTACATTCGGGTGGACAATGGCGCGCGCAAGTTCAGCCTCTTGTCCGAATCGCGCGCGAGCGGCTGCGTCCTGGCCGTGAGAGTCATGCAAGATCTTCCCCGCGAACTGGTGGCCGGAGGCATCGGTGACCATGACGACTGTCGCCACCGCGCCCTCACCGAGCATCTCTCCGAGCGTCAGACTCTCGCCCGGCTCGCAGTCCGGGTCATGTTTGGTGGTGGGCGTCATCGATCTGTGGACCGCAATGGTAGTTCACACCGCGTCAGCGTCGGCCCGCTTCGAAACCGAGTCCGACGCTGCTAAAGTCCCGGAATCGACGTTGAACGCCAAGACGTGATCGACTCACCTCCTGCCGAGCGATGGTCGCGGCGCCTGGGTCGTCAGGCGGGCCGGGTCGTGGTCGACAGTCTTTTTCGAGGTGCCGCAGAGCTGGGCCGTCGTCTGCCGATAGCGCACCCGAAACGCCATGGCGTGGACGTGGTGGCCGACGTCGTGTTTGCGCAACGCGATGGCGTCGAGCTTCGTTTGGACATCTATCGCCCCGTTGGCACCACGGCGGCCGATCGGCTGCCCACGGTGCTGTATGTGCACGGGGGCGGATTCCGCATTCTGTCAAAAGAGACGCACTGGGTGTTCGGCCTGGCCTATGCGCGCCGCGGTTTCGTTGTGTTCAACGTCTCGTACCGACTCGCGCCGCAGCATCGTTACCCGGCGGCGATCCACGATGTGTTGGACGCGTATCGCTGGGTTGTTGAGCACGCCGAAGCGTGGGGGGGTTGCCCGTCGCGCCTCGTACTCGCGGGTGAGTCCGCGGGCGCCAACCTCGTCACGGCGGCGACCGTGGCCGCAACGTTTGAGCGTCCCGAGCCTTGGGCCAAGGCCGTGTTCGACCTGGACTGCGTGCCCAAGGCGGTCGTGGCGGCGTGTGGGATCCTTCAAGTGTCGGATACCGAGCGGTTCGGGCGGCGGCGTCCGCTGTCGCCCTTTATCGCCGATCGACTCTGCGAGGTCTCCGAGGCCTATCTGGGGCCCGGTGGTGCGCGGCCCTCGGCCCAGGGCGCACGCGCACACGAGTTGGCCGATCCGCTTGTCCTGCTGGAAGGGGACCTGCCCGCGGCACGGCCGCTGCCGCCGTTTTTCATCCCGGTGGGCACCAAAGATCCGCTCTTGGACGACACTCGACGTTTGGCGTCGGCGCTGCGTCACCGCGGCGTTCGGTGCCAGGATGCGTACTACAAGGGGGGCGTGCATGCTTTTCACGCGTTCGTCTTTCAGAAGATCGCGCGGCAGTGCTGGGCGGACACCTTTGCGTTCTTGGACGCCACGGACGCTTTAGGGACCCCTTAGGCGGTCGCGCCGCTGCTAGGGGTGTGGTAAGTGGCAGTCCATGGCACGTTCTGCGGTCTGGACCTCCACGATCGGCCTCAAAGTCGCAATGGCGGCTTCAGGTCTGGGTATGGTTGGGTTCGTCCTGTTTCACATGGCCGGCAACCTTCAGGTGTTTGCTGGCCGCGACGTGTTCAACGCTTACGCGCATTTCCTGCAGAGCCTGGGTGGCTTGTTGTGGATCGCTCGGTTGGGCCTCATCGGCATGGTCGCGCTCCACATCTGGGCCGCGACGAAGTTGGCCTTGCGCAACTACGCCGCCCGTCCGCAGGGGTACGCCTCGCTCAAGAGTCGGCGGACAGGTGTGTATGCAAAGACGATGCTCTACACCGGCATCGTCGTGCTGGCGTACATCGGCTACCACATCGCCCACCTGACGCTGGGCGTAGCCCACCCCGAGTACTTCAACGCGTTGGACGAGTTGGGACGTAAAGACGTCTACACAAACTTCGTCATCAGTTTTTCCAATCCGATCATCGCGGGGACCTACGTTATCGCCAACGTTGCGTTGGCGGCCCATCTTGCACACGCGACAACGAGCGTGTTCCGGTCGCTCGGACTCTCGGTCGGACGCTTCAAGCAACCGCTGCAAATGGTGGGTCCGGCGGTCGGACTGATCGTCGCGGTCGGCAACACTTCCATGCCCATCGCCTGCTGGCTGGGCGTCCTCTCCGTCTGATTCACACACAGGACACGAAGATGGATCTCGATTCTAGAGTCCCCTCCGGCCCGCTCGCCGAAAAGTGGGACGCGCATCGCTTTGCGCTCAAGCTTGTCAATCCGGCGAACAAGCGCGGCTACCGAATTCTGGTCGTGGGTTCCGGGCTTGCTGGCGCCTCGGCGGCCGCGACGCTTGCGGAACTCGGCTACGAAGTCGATTGCTTCTGTTTCCAAGATAGCCCCCGTCGCGCGCATTCCATTGCGGCGCAGGGGGGAATCAACGCCGCGAAGAACTACCAGAACGACGGCGACAGCGTCTTCCGGTTGTTCTACGACACGGTCAAGGGCGGGGACTTCCGCTCGCGTGAGGCCAATGTTTATCGCCTGGCGCAGGTCTCGGTGAACATCATCGACCAATGCGTCGCGCAGGGGGTACCGTTTGCTCGGGAGTACGGCGGCACCTTGGCCAACCGTTCGTTCGGTGGTGCGCAGGTGTCTCGTACCTTCTATGCGCGCGGCCAAACCGGGCAGCAGTTGCTGCTCGGCGCCTACTCTTCGCTCAATCGTCAGATCGCGCGTGGCAAGGTGCACATGCACAACCGCACCGAGATGCTCGACTTGGTGCTTGTCGACGGACATGCGCGTGGGCTCATCACGCGCGACCTGCTCACGGGCGAGATCAAGCGTTGGGCGGGCGATGCGGTGGTGATGGCGACCGGTGGCTACGGCAACGTGTTCTACCTTTCGACCAACGCCAAGGGCTGCAACGTCACCGCAACCTTCCGGGCGTTCAAGCGCGGGGCTGGGTTCGCCAACCCTTGCTTCACGCAGATCCATCCGACCTGCATTCCGGTCAGTGGCGACTATCAGTCGAAACTGACGCTGATGTCGGAGTCGCTGCGTAACGACGGGCGCGTCTGGGTTCCTCGCAACAAAGAGGACGTGGCCAAGGCGCCCGGGGATATCGCCGAATCCGACCGCTACTACTACCTTGAGGAGCGTTACCCGAGCTTCGGCAACTTGGTGCCGCGCGACGTTGCGTCACGTGCTGCCAAGAAAGTCTGCGACGACGGGTTTGGCGTTGGGCACGTGGTCGAGGGGCGCCGCAATGCGGTCTACCTCGACTTCGCCGACGCCATCAAACGCGACGGGCGCGACATGGTGGCCGACAAGTACGGCAACCTGTTCGACATGTACGAGCGAATCAGCGGCGAGAGCCCGTACAAGCAGCCGATGCGGATCTACCCCGCAGTTCACTACACCATGGGCGGGCTGTGGGTGGACTACAACCTTATGTCCACGATCCCCGGACTGCACGTGCTGGGAGAAGCCAACTTCTCCGATCACGGCGCCAATCGTTTGGGCGCCAGCGCGCTGATGCAGGGGCTGGCCGACGGCTACTTCGTCATCCCGTACACCATCGGCAACTACCTCGTGACCGCGCACAAGGGAGAGGTCACCACCGACCACCCCGCGTTCGACGAGACGCAATCGGCGGTCGAAGCCAAGCAGGCCAAACTCGTGGCGCTCGACGGCGCGACGCCGGTCGACGCGTTCCATCGCGAACTGGGTCTGATCATGTGGGAGTACTGCGGGATGGCTCGCACGGCCGAGGGCCTCAAGACCGCGCTGGTTAAGATTCCCGAGTTGCGCGAGCGGTTCTGGAAAGAGGCGCGTGTGCACGGCGGGGGCGATACGCTCAATGCGTCGCTAGAAAAGGCCGGGCGAGTGGCCGACTTTCTGGAGTTCGCCGAAGTCATGGTGCGCGATGCGCTGGAACGCGACGAGTCGTGCGGCGGTCACTTCCGCGAAGAGCACCAGACCCCGGATGGCGAGGCCGTCCGGCACGATGAGACCTACGCGCACGCGGCGGTCTGGGAGTTCAAGGGCGAGGGGGAGACTCCCGTCCGCCATACCGAGCCCATGGCTTTCGAGCACGTCAAACTTTCAACGCGGAGCTACAAATGAGAGTCACGTTCAAGGTCTGGCGAGAGAACGACGAGGTGCGTGGCTTTCGTAGCTATGCGATCGAGGCGAATGAGCACATGTCATTTCTTGAGGCGCTCGACGTCGTCAACGAAATGATCATTCGGGAGCACGAAAAGTACCCCGAGGGGCCCATCGCCTTTGACCACGACTGCCGAGAGGGCATCTGTGGGATGTGCTCGATGGTGATCGACGGACACCCTCACGGGCCACGTCAGGCAACGACCACGTGCCAGTTGCACATGCGCTCGTTCGGCGACGGAGACGAGATTCTCGTCGAGCCCTGGCGCGCCCGAGCGTTCCCGGTGATCAAAGATCTGGTGGTCGACAGGACCGCCTTTGACACCATCCAGCAGGCCGGCGGCTACGTCTCGGTGGGCACGGGCGCGGCGCCCGACGCCAATGCGCTTCCGATCGGTAAGACGGTCGCCGACGAGGCGTTCGACTACGCCGCCTGCATTGGGTGTGGCGCCTGCGTGGCGGCGTGCCCCAATGCCTCTGGCATGTTGTTCGTGGGTGCCAAGGTCGTGCATCTGGCGATCCTTCCCCAGGGCAACGTCGAGCGCAGCCAGCGGGTGTCGGCCATGGTGGCCGCACACGATGAGGCCGGCTTCGGTGGCTGCACCAACCACGAAGAATGCGAAGCGGCGTGCCCGAAAGAGATCAGCGTGGACGCCATCGCCAAACTCAACGTCGAGCTCATGCGAGCCGCGGTGCGTTCGTAGGCACCCGGCGGCTCGTTCGGGCGCTGGGCTACCAGTTCTTGGTCTGTACGTCCCACTGCGGGTCGTCGCACAGCTCGCACGGCTCGTAGAAGACGGGGGCCGCTGACTCGTCGCACATCAGGTGATAGCGGAACCACGCGGTCGCCGGTCCGCGGTAGCCGTTGATGTCGCCAATCGCGGTGAAGACGTGGTCCGCAAGCGCGAGCTTGCCCCACATCGTTGCGACATTGGTATCGTCGAACACGCGCTGCTGCTGAGGAACGATCGGCGAAATGATGTCGGCTGTACCCGACATCAAGAACATCGGCCCGTGCTGGTTGCCCTGGCAACTTTGCTCGTACCCGCCGAAGCCCTGCTGCGTGTAGGGCTGCAATGGTGCGGTCACCGTGATTCGCGGATCCTGGCCGGCCATCAGCGCACCGCCCCCGCCTTGAGAGTGCCCGGCGACGCCGATGTGCCCGAGGTCGATGGCGCCGCCGTAAGCACTGGCGTCGTCGGCGTCCTGTTCGGTCAACCAATCCAAGCACGCGAGGATCTCGATGCCGCTGCCGGCATTGGACGTGTTGGCAGCGGCAACGATGAAGCCCTGCGAGGCCCAGTGCGACAGCACGCCCGCGTAGATCCCTGGGCTTGCCGTGGTGCCGTTGCCCCACAAGATCACGGGGTGGGCCAGACCGTTATCGCCAAGGGTCGAGGGGCGGAAAACAGTGCAATCGGATCCAGCCGCCTCTTGCGTGACGGCGAATGGCCCCGTCGCCGCAAAATCGGCCATTGGGGGAAACGGTGTGCAGCCGCCCTCTTCGGTACCCGTGCTCTGGCCGCCGGACGCGGTGTCGTCCGCGGTGGTGTCATCGGCGTCCTCACCATCGGCGGCGTCGGTGTGCCCTGTCGTGTCGCTGCTGTCTGCCCCAGTGCCTTCGCCACCGTCTGAAACCTGCGTTTGAGGCGCATCGGCGCCAGTGTCCTGCGGTGGCGATGCGTCGGTCTCGGTGCCGCTGTCGGATGAAGATCCGTCGCTGTCGCCCGAGACGCCGCTGAGGCTCGGGCAGCCGATGAGCAGCAGGCTGGGAAGCACGAGCGAGCGAGGAACGACCAGCGTCATGACGCGCCACGATACCGCAGACGAAGTCTCGCAACCGGGACTTCCGGTTTCGGTGGCCCAAGGGCCTTAGAACAGATGTCCTGCCCGGGAACAACTGCGTTGGGCTCACGGTTGGGTATGCTCGTATCGCCATGGCAGCATCAACCGGAGCCATCAATCGCGGCCTTGTGGGTCTCATCAAGAGCGCGGGTGTGCCGGTATCGCGCACGCCTCGGCGCTTGCGCGAGGTTCCCGTCGTGCTCGCCAAGGAGCGGCGCATCGAACTCGAAGCCCTGCTGCACTTACGCGACGGTTTCCGGGCGCTGTCGGGTGCCCTGCTGATCAGACCGTCGACATCCGTGGCGGCGGTGAGGGGCATCGAGGACTGGAATCAGCTGACTTTGTGGCGAGGCCCGTACAAGCACGCGACGGAGATCCTGTTCTTTGCCGAGGACGTCACAGGCCGTCAGTTCGGGTTGTACAAGGACTCCGTAGTCTCGTTCGACCCGCAAGATGGTGCCGTCGAGCGTCTGTGTTTCTCGCTCGATGCATGGGCCAGTTGGGCGCTGGAGCACAGCGAAGCTTTGGGCGCGAGCCTCGTACGCAACTACAACGCCGAGCACGAGACCAGCTTGGCCGCGCACGAGCGCTTGCAGCCGAGGACCCCAGTGCGGTCGGTGGACGGCGGCGACTTTCGCGTCTGCTCTGACCTGGGGCTGATGCTGCGTTGGCAGCGGCTGTACACCGAGCGCGCCAAGGCCGACGAACCCGAGGCTGAGGGTGTGCCGGACTGGTGGTGGGAAGAGGCGTAGCCCGCTCCGAACGGAGAGGCGCGGGCACGGTCCTGCCTGCCTGCCCGACTGGGCGGGCCAACTAGTTTGGTGAGGCGGCCGGGAAGTCTGGCGCGGTCGAATCGACCCGGTGCAACGGGCTGCTCGACGTGCTTCGTCGCTTCTCGCTACCCTGAGGCATGTCCGAGGCTCGCCCCGATCTATTGACCGCTCCGGTGGGGGCGGCGATGCGCGCGTTGGCGTTGCCGTTCGGTCTGGGCATCGTTTTTATCATCGCCCTCAATCTGGCCGACACCTACTTCGTTAGCTTGTTGGGGACCGCCGAGTTGGCGGTAATGAGCTTCACCTTCCCCGTGGTCTCACTCGTGATGAGCGTAGCGATGGGACTGGGGGTGGGGACGACCTCTGCCGTGTCGCGCGCCATCGGACGCGGTGATCAGCAGCAGGTCCGGCGCCTCACCACACACGCGATCATCTTGGCGACCGCGGTTGTACTGGCGGTGTCCGCGGTCGGCCTGGCGACCCAGGACCTCGTATTCACCGCGCTAGGGGCGGATGAGGCGCTGCTGCCTCTGCTCGATGAGTACATGACGGTTTGGTACTTCGGCGCCGTTTTCCTCGTCGTGCCGATGGTCGGCACCGCGGCGATCCGCGCCACCGGTGACGCCAAGACCCCGATGACCATCATGATGGTCGCGGCCGTCGTGAACATCGTGCTCGATCCGATGTTCATCTTCGGCTTTGCGTTCGTTCCCGCGATGGGACTCAAGGGCGCCGCGATAGCCACTGTGTTGGCGCGCTCCGCCACATTGGTCCTGGCGCTTTGGATCCTGATTCGTCGCGAACGCATGATCGTGCTGCAGTGGCCGGTCTGGTCGGAGGTCTGGCTGTCGTGGCGTGCGATCCTGTCGGTCGGTCTGCCCGCCGTCGTGACCAACATGGTCGTGCCTCTGGCGACCGGGGTCATGACCTTGTTGGTCGCGCGACACGGGGCGGCGGCGGTGGCGGCCTACGGCGTGGCCAGCCGGATCGAAGGCCTCCTGCTGATCGCGCCGATGGCATTGTCCGGTGCCCTGAGCCCATTCGTCGGTCAAAACTACGGGGCGCACCACACCCAACGGGTGGCCCGCGGCATCGTGGTGGCGCGAAACTTCGTGGTGGCCTGGGGGGCCGGAGCCTGGGTTCTGCTCGCGCTGGTGGGCGGTCTCATCGGCGGGGTGTTCACCGACGACCCCGAGGTGCTCAAGGCGGTGCGGTTGTATCTGTGGATCGTCCCGATCTCCTACGGCGCCAACGGCCTGGTTTCGGTCGCAAGCGCTTCGTTCAACGCGGTGGACAAAGCAGTCCGGTCGACCGTGTTGGCGGGGGTGCGTAGCCTTGTCCTTGCAATACCGCTCGCTGCCATCGGTTCGGCCGTGGCCGGGCTCACCGGGATCTTCATCGGCATTGCGGCGGCGACCGTGATCTCAGCCGTGGTCGCGTTTGTCTGGATGCGGGGCCTGCTGATCCCGGCCACGCGGCGCGACGCGGCGCACCGATGGGAGGCAAAAGTTCCCGAACTCACCAATGCGGTGGAGGCGGTCATCGATGCGCTCGAGGACCTCGAGGACCTCGACGTCCATCCCACGCGCGCTCGCGCTTTGGGCCTGTACCTCGGCGGGCACGAGCTGGGGCACATCCATCGCGGCGGCCAGCTCGACCTGGCATTCTCGCCGGAGATCTGTGGTCAGTTGGAGCGCGAGGACAAGGTCGAGCACCATCGCATCGTGCCCGACTCGTGCTGGGTCACCCATCGCATTGCCACCGAGGCAGACGTCGACGAAGCGGCGTGGCTGCTGCGTTTGGCGTACGCGAGCCGTTTGCTCGCCTGGCATGGTCGAGACCACGAGCAGCGCGGGGAGGCCGAACTCTCGAACCTGGCACTTTCTGAGGCGCTAGCGTCCGCGGTCCACCTCTCGGTGGCGCGCGCGGCCAAGCACCGCGACGTCGCTGCCGCCTCCTGAAACGCGAGAGTGAACCGCGAGAGGGTCAGCCCTCGTCGACGAACGTGTGTGCGAGCAGCCCAGGGTCTGGCTGGTCGAGCCGGACCGCAACTTCGTAGGGCCACAACCCGCTAGGATCGGCCGTATTGTTCGTAACACGGACGACGGTCCCGGGAAGCTCGCGGACCTCGGTGGAGTCGGTATCAACCTGCCCGGCGACGGTGACCGATGCGCCCACGGTGAACTGCCGTCGTGTACGGACAAGCAGCCCCTGCTCGCTCACGTCTCGGGTGACCCCCGAGGTCACTCTGCCAACCCGCGCGTCTCGGCTGCCGTCCATCCGGACGGGGATGAACACGCGGTGTCGGGTTGTCGTGCGCCGCTCGTCACTCACGTTCCGACAGCGTAGCGCCTTCATCGGGGGAGTAGTAGTCAAATGTAGGGTCTTTTTCCGCGCGACCGCGCAGCGCAACTCGCGACTCCGCACAAAAAAAACCGGAGTGAGCGCGATGCTCACTCCGGCGACAGCGCCCAAGGGACGTAAAGCTCGGCGCTAGTCGATGGGATTTCCGGAGTGTGGTGTGGCCAGGTAGGGCATCTCGTCGAAGAAGGGGAGGTCGTTGGCGTCGACGCCGTCGCCGATCGGCGAGCCGTTGTTACACAGTACGGTTAGCAATGTGTCGGTGACGTCGTCGGTGAGTGTGCGGCCGTTGGGGAACCCGCTGTTGGCGAACGTCTGACCCTCCATAACGTTGATTCGCAGTAAGTCGGCGGGGGTGGTGCCGTTGGGCGATAGCAGGCCCACGATGTCCAAGCGGCCATCGGCCGGGGTTGGTGCACAGTCGGCGCCGAGCACAGCGGTGAGCAACCCGGGAAGCTCCGGGTCCAGTAGGTACGCACCGAAGTTGGCGACGTCGTCGGCAGGGCCGCTCTTGTTGTACAGGTCCTTGTCGCGCAGCGGGATGACGACTTCGTTGACCAGTGGCCATCCGAGACGGGAGACCTGTTGAAATCCACCGAACTCAATGTCGCCGCCCACTGGCGGACGCACGGTCACGATCGGTCGTTTGGCACGCGCATACACGCCGAGGACTTGGGTGGGCGCGTAGCTGTCGGCGGTCGGCCGTTCGCCCTCATCGGCGAGTTCCGCGATGGGAATCTCCATGACCAGCGACATCACGTTCACGCCGTCGGTCGTGGGCGAGCCGCCGACACCAAGCAGGTCGAATACATGCAGGTCGACGAAAAAGGGCTCGTCGCGCGGACCGGCAAACACCTGGCTGCCTTCGGCGCTGGTGGTGATTGCCTGCCGTGCGACCCCCTCGTAGCTACCGGCGGGGAAGCTGCGGTCGCCGACGTACCAGGGCGCGACCGGGGCGTCGTCGACGATCTGCTCGACCTGGAAGTCCTCGCCGAGGGTGACCTTGTACAGGTCGTAGGTCTGACGGACATTGAGGTTGGGGCTATCGATCGAGTCGATGGCGCACGTTGTACAGAAAGGTGCTGCCGTTGGCGGTCGTGGTGTTGAAAACGAAGTGGTACTTGATGTCGGGATACGCGTCGCCGTCGTTGTCGATGAGGATCTCGTATCGCACGCGGTCTGAGAACCGGTAGAAGTTGGGGCCGGAGTGCGGGATGAGCAGCGGCACGTAGTTGGCCACGATCACCAGGTTGTCCGGGTTGCTCGGCGAGATGAAACTGTAGACGTCCGTGTTGTCCGCAAACTGGTCCTCGGCTATCGAGGGGGCCTCGCGGTGGGAGGAGGCGGAGGCGACGTCGGGGACAAGCGTCGCGGCGATGGCGACGGCGGTCCCGGTGAGGATGGTCTCGAGCTGATTCATGGCGTGGGGTCTCGATGCGTGATGGTGGGACCTTCGGGGCTACTCGAAGGTCGCGATGTGGAGTCCGTATTCGCCAGCGACGACCATGACCGGTGCGTTGCGGGCAGAGGCGACACCGGTGGGGTAGGGGATGTCGGGCGTGTCGATGACTTCGACCTCCAGCGTCTGCGTGTTGGCGGTGATGAGGCTTGAGGCTCCGGTCAAATCGTTGCGCACTGGAATGACGGCGGTCGTTCCCCCCGGTGTCAGCGATACGCCGCCGTGTCGGCCCATACCCAGGCCGCTGACGACCTCCGAGATGTCACCGTCTTCGTTGATCGCCAGCAACATTCCCTGGCCGTTGCTACCGCGCGCCAGGTGGTCCATCACCCAAGCGACGTTGTCGACATCGACGTCGACGCCGGTTGGCGAGACCAGTGGTGCGCCCTGGGCCACGACGTTGGCTGAGCCGCCCTCGACGGGGACGGTGAACAACGCGGGGACGCCCATGGTTGTCCACCCGGTGACGTACAGCGTCTCGCAATCCTTGGACAGCACCAGGCCCGCGGCCCGGCCGATGCCCGTGGCCTGCAAGTCGTGCCGGTCGCCGCTGTCGGTCGCGATGACGTGAATGCCGCCGCCCGATGCTTCCGGTTTGACGTCCTCGGCGAACTCGCTAGTGGAGGCCGATCCCAGTCCCATGTCCGAGACATAGAGCTGCCCACCATCACAACTGACAGCGATGTCGCTCGGATACAGCAGGGGATCCCCGACGAGCAGTGGGGTCACCTCTCCGTTGTCGGTTCTTGTCTTGAACACGCCCGGCTGCGACTTGTCGTCAAAGGCCAGCGCGTAGAAAGTCTCTCCGTCGGGGCTCGATGCAACCCCGCCGATGTTGTGCAGCCCATCGCTGGTCAGTTTCTTGACCTGTGTGGGTGGCGTTTGCGGCAGCGGTTCTGCGTTGATGCCACAGCCGAGTCCGAGCCCAATCAGGGTAACGGTCGGCACGAATCCCAGTGTCCTTTTCATACTTGCTCCCAATGTGGCGGGTTGGTCTGATCCAGAGCAACGTCCGCGTTGTTTGTTCTACGTGGCCGACCGAGGATTCGATCGACGCGCGTTGATAAAAATCAGCACGATCCCCACACACGCTCGACGAGCCAAATGCACCCGAACGTCGCGATGGCGAGTGAGCCCCCTTGCATCACCACCAAGCGATAGCGCGTGTGGCGAGCAGCGAGACTCAGGGGGACCAAGACAACGGCGACAACAGCGAGCTGCGCCAACTCGATGCCCACGTTGAATGAGAAGAGCGCGATGAGCCGCTGGCCGGTCGGCAGTCCGACGTCGGCAAGGACCGAAGAAAATCCGAAACCGTGGATCAGGCCGAATGTCCCCGCAAGCCAGGGACGGGCCACCGACGCACGTGGGCGCGCGACGTTCATGCCTGCGACCGCGACGATCGAGGCGGCGATGGCAGCTTCGACCCAGCGCGAGGGCAGCGAGACCCATCCGAGCGTCGCGACGACCAAGGAGATGCTGTGGCCGACCGTGAAGGCGGTGACCACCCACGCGACATCCCGGAGTGCGGCGCGAAGGCCGTCGCGCGGGATGATGAGGCCAGCGGCGAGGATCAGCGACAGCAAGAACAGCAGGTGGTCGTAGCCGGTGATGAGATGGATGGCGCCTTCAACGACGAATGCCGCTGCGGTCCCGTGCGCCTGAGGCGGCGCGGTGAGCACCACGCTGCGCTGCTCGGCGCGCAGAACAAGGGCTGTGTCGCCTTGCGGCCCGTGGACCGAGACGAAGACCTCGTGATCGGGGTCGTCGTCGAACACGGTGTCATCCGTCAGCGTGATCGTCCCCTTCGGACTTGGGCAGCGGTACTGCAGCGTGACGCTGACGTTGTCCTTTCCGCTGCGTTGCGTGAGGTGCGGCGTGGAGGCGGTTGCTATGCACGGTCCCGTCTCGCTGGAGACGGACAGTCCGCCCGAGAGCCAGCGCTGCACAAGCCCGGTGTGGCGCGCGAGTTCCTCTGGGTCGGTGTCCGTTCCGAGCCCAAGGGCCATCGCCGCATCGATCGCCTCGACCCCGACTTCG
>JAESSZ010000181.1 GCA_016763875.1 Nannocystaceae bacterium | reverse complement strand
TTTCGCTTTTTCTCAGGACTCACGCTGGACAAAACATGAGGGTGGGCTCATGTTATGTCAAACATGAGGACGTCCTCACATTTTGATGACGCCGCGGAACTCGACCACGGCACAAAGCAAGGCAACGCCACGAGTCGAGCGGCGTTGCCTCCCGGCCCGCCCAAGCGTCTCTTCTTCGGCAACGTCTTCGAGTTTCTCGCCGACCCACTGACGTCGATCGACCAACTCCGGGACAAGTACGGCGACACCTCGCTAAGCCGGTTCGGGCCGATCCGATTCGTGTTCACGCACAACCCGGACGACATTCACCACGTGTTGGTCCGCAACCATCGCAACTACGTGAAGTCGCGCTCGTACGAGGGGCTTCGCCTCGTGATGGGTAACGGACTCGTGACAAGCGAAGGTGATTTTTGGCGTCGCCAGCGACGACTGTCGCAGCCCGCATTTCATCGCCAGCGCCTTGTTGGGCTGGGAGAGACGATGGCCGAGTGCGTCGAAACCACGATGGCCACCTGGCTCGCGCGCTGCGATGGCAAGACCATCGATATCGACTTCCATCAGGAGATGATGCGGCTGACGCTCAGCATCGTCGGCCGAACTCTTTTCGGGATCGACCTGGGCCACGAGTCGAACACGTTGGGACCCGCGGTTTCCGTCGTGCTGCAGCATGCCAACGAGTTCGCCGAGTCCATCGTGCGGGTGCCACTATGGGTGCCCACACCAGGCAACCTCCGGTTTCAGCGCGCTAAAAAACTGCTGGACGCGACCGTGCACAAGATCATCTCGGCGCGACGCGAGAGCAACCGCGACGAAGGCGATCTGCTCTCGATGCTCATGGGCATCACCGACGAGAGCGGCGAAGAGCGCATGACAGACGCGCAGCTCCGCGACGAGGTGATGACGCTTTTCCTCGCGGGTCACGAAACCATCGCAACGACGATGAGCTGGACGTTCTTGTTGCTGACCCAGCATCCGGATGTCCTGGCCAAAGTCCGCGCTGAAGCCAACGAGGTCCTCGGCGACCGGCCGGTCACGTTCGCCGACCTGCCTCGCTTGGAATACCTCGGGTGGGTCGTCAATGAATCCATGCGGATCTACCCGCCAGTCTGGATCCTAGAACGGCAAGCGCTGGCCGACGACATGGTCGGCGGCTACCGGATTCCCAAGGGAACGATCGTCGCCGTTTCGCCGTGGGGGCTGCACCACAGCCCGAAACTGTGGCGTAACCCGGAACGGTTCGAGCCTGAGCGTTTCTCCCCCGAACGCAGCGAGGGACGCAGCAAGTACGCCTTTCTTCCCTTTGGGGGCGGACCCCGCGTCTGCATTGGCAACAGCTTCGCGTTGATGGAGGCCAAGGTCATCGTTGCGAGCCTGGTACGACGTTTCTCGGTGGAGATCGCCACAGACCCACCACCGACGCCCGAGCCACGAGTGACTCTGCGACCGCGCGATGGCATGCGAGCGAAACTCACCCCGCTGTAGTCAAACCGCCTCCGAGCTAGCGCGCGCCTCGCCTCGTGTGGCGTGACAACATTGGGCACACTGGCGGCGATGCATCGAATCGCACTGTGTCTTCCGTTCGTTGTCTCGCTCGCGTGCGACGCAAAGCCGACCGACGCTAAGACCGAGCCAAAGCCCGACACCAAAGTCGACTCAAAGGCCGATGCAAACCCCGAGTCGAAGACCGACACCGAAGTCGAGCCGAAGACCGACCCAAAACCCGGTGCGGCGGCGACGAGGCTCACGGGACATGTCGAGCTTCCCGGCGACCAGAAACTCGAGTTCAGAGCCACGCTACAACCTGGCGACGACGGCTACTCGGGCACAATCGACATTCCGATGCAGGGCGCAAAAGGCATCGCGCTGAGCAAGGTCACCGTCACCGACAGCCAGATCGGGTTCGCCCTCGAAAACGGTGCAACCTGGAAGGGCACGATCGGCGACGACGGCAAGATCGCGTGCAGCTTCTCGCAGTCCGGCATGGAGATGAAATGCTCGATGGTGCTGGCCGACGACGCTGCATTCGCCGCCTTGGAGCCCAAGCGACTGCAAACCCCAGTCGCACCCTTTCCCTACGACAGCAAGGACATCGAGTGGGACGCGGGTGAGGGCGTTCATCTCGCGGGCACCGTCGTCACGCCCAAGGGCGCGGGGCCCCATCCTGCGGTGGTGTTCATCAGCGGGTCGGGACAGCAAGATCGCGACGAGACGCTGCTCGGCCACAAGCCATTTGCGGTACTCGCCGACAAACTCGCTCGCAGCGGCATCGCGTCGCTGCGCTACGACGACCGAGGCGCGGGTAAGTCGACCGGCGACCTCACGATGTTGACGATGACTTTGGAGGCCGATGACGCTGCCTCAGCGCTTGACCAACTTCGCAAGACCGACGGCATCGACCCCAAGCGTATCGGCATTGTGGGCCATAGCGCTGGTGGGGTGATAGGACCCATCGTCGCCGCAAAGCGGCCCAAGGACGTCGCGTTTCTGGTGCTGATCGCAGGGACCGGCGTTGTGGGTAAGGCGCTGCACAAGAAGCAGGCCGAGGCCCTGATGAAGGCCGGAGGTGCGCCGCAGGCGGAGATCGACAAGGCGAGCAAGACCAACGAAGCGGTCTACAAAATCCTGGCCAGCGACAAGTCCGAGGAGCAACGGACCGCCGCCCTACGCGAGATTCTCGGCGAGTCCGGGATCGAAGGTCCGGCGGCCGACCTTCAGGTCGCTGCGCTGAACTCGGTTTGGTTTCGTGACTTCCTCGAGCATGACCCCGGGCCCGCACTGGAGAAGACGACGTGCCCCGTACTCGTGCTCAACGGCGAACTCGACATGCAAGTGTTGGCCGCGCAAAACGTACCTGCGATCGAGGCGGCGCTGGCCAAGGGGGGGAACACCGACATCACCGTGGAGCGTTTCCCCGGGTTCAACCACCTGCTTCAGGCGGCGAAGACGGGGATGCCCGACGAGTACGCAACGATCGAAACCACGATGGACCCCAAAGCCATCAGCGTGATCGATACGTGGGTCCGCGCCAAGACTGGCGTGTAGTGCGCCACGGGCGAGGCCTCAAGACGCTATAAGGCCTCGGTGCCGGTCCGTTCGACGACCTTCGTGCTTGCGACCCTCGTCTGCGCGACCGCGTGTCCCGCTCCTCCACCCAAGGCGCTACCGGGAGAGAACCCGCCCGCGGCTGGGCACGGGCCTCAGTTCGACGACAGCGCCAAGCAAGCGGTGACCGGCCCCGGTCGAACGCCCGCCCAGGTCCGTGAACAGGGCAACCACCTCGTCGGCCAGCCGAGCCCGTACCTCGAGCAGCACGCGCACAACCCCGTCGACTGGTACCCGTGGGGTGACGAAGCGCTTGCAAAAGCCAAGCGCGAGAACAAGCCGATCTTTCTCAGCATTGGGTACTCGACGTGCCATTGGTGCCACGTCATGGAGAAGGAATCGTTCGAGGACGACGACGTCGCGGCCTACCTCAACGAGCACTTCGTCGCGATCAAGGTCGACCGCGAACAAAGGCCGGATGTCGACGCCTTGTACATTGACGCGGTCTCTGCCCTGGGCGGGAGCACGGGCTGGCCACTGACGGTGTTCCTAACCCCCGCGCTGGAGCCGTTTCACGGGGGGACCTACTACCCGCGTTACCCCAAACGCGGGCGTCCCGGATTTCTGGACGTGCTGGCAGAAGTTCAGGCGTCCTTTGCCACCGACGGTGAGGGCGTAGCCAAGAACGGACGGGCAATTCTGGCGCGCGTCGAGCGACAGGCGTTGGGCCGTGTGGCCAGCCCGAGCGAGCTGGGGATCTCGATCGTCGACGATGCGATGGTCTCGCTGTCACGAGCGCGAGACGCCGAGTACGGGGGATTTGGGCGGCGCACGAAGTTTCCAAACTCGCCCCTGCTGCTCGCCGAGCTGCGGCACACCCTGCGAACAGGCAATGCGGAAAGTCGTGCGCACCTGGAGCTGACGCTGGACCAGATCGCGGCGGGCGGCATCCGGGACCACATCGACGGCACGTTCCATCGCTACTCCGTGGACAATCGCTGGCACCTGCCTCACTTCGAGAAGATGCTCTACGACAACGCGCAACTCGCAGGCGTGTACGTCGAGACCGGGCTGGCGTTTGGGCGCGATGACTACGTGCAGATCGGGCGCGGGGTGCTCGACGACCTCATCCTTCACTGGCAGCAGAAAGACGGCGGGTTCGTGGTCGGCTTCGACGCCGATGATCCTGAAGGCGAAGGGGCGTACTACTCATGGACGCCAGCGGAACTGGTGTCGGCGCTCGGCGCCGAGGATGCGCGCGTGATGATGACCGCGTTTAGCGTCACCAAGGCGGGCGACCGCGCGATCGAGGGTCGCAGCGTTCTGCATCGCCGAGCACTGCCCGATATCGCCCAAGAACTTGGGATCGGCGTCGAAGCGGTGTCGTCCACCATCGCCCGCAGCCTCGCGACGATGTCGCCCATTCGGGCGAAACGGCCGCCGCCGGCCACCGACGACAAGGAACTCGTCGCGTGGAACGGGCTGGCGATCATGGCGATGGCAGACGCGGGTCGTTGGCTGGAAGAACCGCGTTACATCGAGGCCGCGGCGAGAGCAGGCGCCTTCGTGCTGGACAAGTGCTGGCAGGACGGGACCATGTCCAGGGGCATGCGACGCGGTCAGTCGATCGGCACGGGTTTCCTCGACGACTACGCGCTGGCTGGGCTGGCGCTGGTACGACTGCACGCCGCAACTGGTGACACGCGCTGGCTCGTCGGTGCGCGTGAGATCGCAAAAGCGATTCGCACGCGTTTCTACGATCCCAAGCGTCATACATTCCTGCGCACCGCCGAGGGCGACACTGGCGTTCCGGTGCGCCTCAACGACATGGAGGATGGCGTCATGCCCAGTGGTGGTTCCGCGGCTTCGCTGCTCGCGCTGGAACTGGGTGCGATCTCAGGTGACCACGAGCTGTACGACATGGGACTGGGGGTCCTTCAGCGCATGGGACGGTCGGCGGCGAGCAGACCATTCTCAGCGGGCTTCATCCTCGTTGGGATCGAGCACGCGACGGCGCCCGTTCGCGAAGTCG